>DAOWES010000196.1 GCA_030638385.1 Candidatus Cloacimonadota bacterium
GAGAAAAATTCGCGATGTTATGATAAAGATAAATCGTTATGATCGAAAAAAAATGCAATAAGTTATCGCCGATTTAACACTTTTAAACGATTATGAATCTTTGAAATCTATATATCAGCGTTTTCAAGAAAATTTAGAAGATCCCAAAGAAAAAGCTGAAATTTTGATGAAAATTGGAGATGCGAATAATTTCCTTCAAAAACCAAATGAAGCTATCGAAAATTATCGTGAAGCTTTGAAAATCTCGGTAAATAATAATATCCCGGCTCAGCAGATCTTATATAAATTTGCTCGCAGTTTGTATAATGTTAATTCTTCCACATTTGCTTTGGAATTAATCAAAAAATATTCACCGGAAACAATCGATGAGGTTGCCAGCTGTGATATACTATTATTAAAATCGGAAATTCTAATTGAAATGGAAGAGTTCGATGAAGCGTCTAAAATTGCTTCTAATGTTTTCAAAGCGTCAGATAAAATTGTAGATATTAAAGCACGTACTAAAATTCTGGCAAAATATCGAAAACTCCGGGGCAAGATCTATTATTATGTAAATGAATGGGAGAAGGCAGAAAAGGAATTCAAACTAGCTTATAATCTATATGAAAAAATATTGGATTATGAGGGGTTGGCTGCTATTTCCAACAATATTGGCTCTTTGGCTATGGTTAAAGGTGAGTGGAAAATTGCTGAAACTCAATTTGAAAAAAGTGTAGAGTTTGAAAAAAAGAATTATAATCTCGATGGCTTATCAGTTACTTATAGTAATCTGGGAAGCTTGTTTGATGATAAAAGTAATTACAAGAAAAGTTTAGAATATTTGGAAAAAGCATTGCGAATTCAAAAGCTTCTTAGTGATAAATATAAGATGTCAAATATATATAATAATATTGGTGTAACATACATGGATAATGGTGAATATGCCAAAGCCGAAGCTGCTTTTTTGCAGTCTTTACAAATCTCAATTGATGTTCAACAACATAAAAATATCATCGCTAACCTAAATAATTTGGGGGCACTTTATTTTCGCTGGGGAAACTTCAAGGCTGCTATTGATTATTATCAGCAGGCTGTTGAGCATTCCAAAAATGATAATTTCGATGAAGGACTGTGCCAATCTTATAATAATATTGGAGAGCTTTATGAAAAACGCGGTGATTATGAATTGGCGTATGAGTTTTATCTGAAAGGTGAAGATCTGCTAAATAATATTTCTGATCAATTTATGAAAGCAGAGCTTTTTGGGAATATCGGAAGTGTACTAACAAATCTGCACCGTTTTAAAGAAGCATATAAATATTTGGTGGAAAGTTTTGATTATTTCAAAAGCTTGGAAGCGATAGATAAAATTATCGAATGTTCTCATAAACAAGCATATTACTTCATCAAAACAAGAAACTATGAGAGCTCAAATTACCACCTGGATAAAGCCTTGGCGCTTTCTGAAGAACTTGATAATGATAACTTGAAAGGTAAATCTTATTTCCTGAAATCAATGTTGGAAAAAGATAATCCCAAACTAAGACAAAGATTTTTGGAAAATGCGATTGAATGTTATGTGAAGTCTTATAATGATTTTGAATTGGCAAATGTAAATCTTGAATATGCCGAATTACTGTATGAAATCGAAGACTGGGAGCAAGCTCTTCAGATTTTGGAGAATAATCGTAAGATAATCATTAATTTTGAATCGATAAATCTTCTCGAGAAAAATGATACTTTTATCAAAGATATTAAAGTAAGGTATGAAAAAGAGCTCAAAGATAATAAAACTCAAGAAGCTTTATTGGGAAAATTCTACGAGCTAACCAATGATCTGAATCAAATTAGTGATTTAAATTTGCTATTGGAAGCGGCAATCAACAGGTTAGTTTCCTTTGCAAATGCAGATGGTGGCATGTTCTGTATGTATCATAATTCTAATGTGAAAGATAGTTGGGAGTATATTACATCAGAAAAAGTGGGCGTGAGAGATAAAGATTTTGCTGTAATCTTAAATGTGGTGGATGAAACTTTTGAAAAAGGCAAAAACTTCAATGTGAAACAACCACACTTTGCGCCTGAATATAACAATATTATTGCTTTTCCTCTTTCAGTGAGAAACCAAAAGAAAGGCGTTATTTCTCTCTTCACAAAACATGGATCGCACTATTTTACAGAGAATATGTATAATCTGCTCTCTGCTTTGTGTAATCAAATCGTGGTGATTGTGGAGAATATCGCTTATAGTAATCTTCAGAAAAAACATGATATTATTCGTGAAGAATTGGCAAGTCCATCCTCCTTTTCCAATATTATTGGTAAAAGTAAGAAAATACAAGATATCTTTAATATGATCGAAAAGATTAAAAATACAGATACGACAGTATTTTTGGAAGGTGAAAGTGGAACAGGTAAGGAACTTATTGCTAGAGCAATTCATTATAATAGTAATAGAAAAAATCAACAATTTATAGCGCAATATTGTGGCGCACTTCCGGAAACTTTGCTTGAATCGGAACTTTTCGGGCACGTGAAAGGCTCTTTTACGGGAGCTGTTCATGATAAGAAAGGTTTGTTTGAAATAGCTGATGGTGGAACTTTCTTCTTAGATGAAATCGCTGATATTAGTCTGCCTATTCAAGTTAAATTATTAAGATTCCTGCAAGAAGGTGAAATTAAGCCAGTGGGTGCTGTTACTACTAAAAAGGTAGATGTGAGAGTTATTTGTGCTACCAACGTATCTCTTAAGAAAAAAGTGGATAGTGGCGAATTTCGACTAGACCTTTATTATCGTTTGAATGTGATAAAAATGGATATTCCTTCGCTTAAAGAGAGAAGATCGGACATTCCCTTATTGGCTGTTCATTTCCTCGATAAATACTGTAAAAAAATTGATAAGAAAATAAATGGTATTACCAATGAAGCCATGAAACTTATGACTTCTTATAGTTGGCCCGGGAATATTCGACAGCTTGAAAATGAGATTGAGAGAGCTGTAACTTTATCGGAAAATGATTCAGTTATTGCTTCATCAGATCTTACGGAAGAGATCATTAAATTCCAAGATAACACCGAGACAATCAGTTTTTTGGAAAAGGAATCCTTGAAGTCAGCTGTGGAGAAACTTGAGATATCTATGATTAAACGAGCCTTAAATGAATTCGGTTGGAATCAAACCAAAGCTGCCAAAGATCTGGGGCTTAGTCGACAGGGTTTAATTAAGAAGATACATCGCTATCAAATTGAAAAAGAGTAAATTTCCTTTATTGAGTTTTTTTTGATATAATTGCAGGCGACAATAATCAATGTCGCCTGCTTTGTTATATTGAGGCTGGCCTCCCTTTGGCGTGGATTTCACGCAGAGGTCGCTAAGAAGACCAAGAGCGCAAAGAGG
Source organism: Candidatus Cloacimonadota bacterium (assembly GCA_030638385.1). Classification (GTDB taxonomy): domain Bacteria; phylum Cloacimonadota; class Cloacimonadia; order Cloacimonadales; family TCS61; genus DAOWES01. The sequence continues at coordinate 3,377 of DAOWES010000196.1, forward strand.
AAATGAGATAGAAAGAAATGTCACCCTGAGCGGAGACGAAGGGCAAAGGGCAAAGAGTGAATGGTGAGGCATCCTTCGTCTCCAATGCTGTTTTAGTAAAAACTACGCATTCAACGGCTCTGGATGACAAAGAATCTCATTTCATCATTCCAAATTGACATTTCATGAGAACAGCGTGAGAGAATATCTCAATGTGACGAATTGTTTTTACTCTAATATTGCAGGTAAACCTCAGGAAGAGTTAAAGCACTTTTTTTTAACCCGGCATTTACAATTTTCGAAGTTGTGCTCCGAATTTTATTCTGAAAAATCAGTATGAAGTGCAGAGTACGAGAGAGTTTTATTTTATCAATTGACTAATAGAAATAGTTGGTATTTTTTACGTTTCAATAAATTTTCAAATATAACAAGAATTCAATATATATAAGGATAAAAAAAATGAGAGAGCTAATTGATTTTGTAGCCCTAGATATAGAAACGACAGGTTTTGATTTTGTAGAGAATGAGATTATCGAGATAGGTGCATTTCGTTTTAAGAACGGAAAACCGGTTGATGAATTTTCAATCTTTATTAAGCCCCTAAAAGAAGTTCCTGAATTTATCAAGCAACTTACGCATATCACAGACGAGCAATTAGCCGGAGGTGTTTCTTTGCCTGATGCTCTGGAAGAGATGAAAAAATACCTAAAGAAAGATATTGTGGTATGTCATAATGCTGGTTTTGATATTGGCTTCATAAATCGCAAATTGATATCGTGTGGCATGGAAGAGCTGGATAATGAGATAATGGACACGCTTGATATTAGCAGGGCTTATTTGCCGGTGACATTAAATCATAAATTAGGTACAGTTGCCGAGTTTTTCAATATTGATCTCTCAAATGCTCATCGAGCTTATTTTGATGCTAAAGCTACCGGTGAGATCTTGTTGAATTTATTAGACTTTATAGATGATAAAATTGAGCTGAGTACGAATAATTTTATGTGGGAAATTGCCGAATATGCTGAACTTCCAATCAGAGAATTTATTCGCCGAGTTATTGAATTTCAAAAAAAGAATGTATTAATTAAAAATAAGAAAACAGGGAAAATAGATTTTCATAATAGAAATTATATCGAGCATAATGTAATTGCTGAAGATATGACGGTGGACGATGTATTTGGAACGGGCGGCATATTTGAAGATAAATTTGATGATTATGAGCTTCGTTCGGGTCAGATAGAGATGGCGGAAGCTATCGAGCATAATTTTACTCAGCGCGAGTACCTTTTGGTGGAAGCGGGAACAGGTGTGGGGAAATCTTTGGCCTATTTGCTGCCTTCGATATTTTTTACAAACAAGAATAACTCAAAAGTAATAATTTCTACCAATACCAAAAATCTACAAGAACAGCTGTTTTACAAAGATTTACCATTGATAAAAGATTGTGTGAATGTCCCGTTTAAAGCCACTTTGTTAAAAGGAAGAGGTAATTACATTTGTGCCAGAAAGTGGGCGGAAGCAACCATCGATTTGCGGAGAATGATGTCTCCTTTTGAAGCAAGAGCATTATTGAATTTTGTAGTTTGGAAAAAATTTACCCAAACTGGTGATATTGCCGAAAATAGTTGCTATAATAGTAAAAGAGATAGTAGTGCCTGGAAGAAATTGGTAGCAGATCGTCATTTTTGTTTAGGAAAGAAATGCCCATATAATAAGCAATGTTTCCTGATGGATGTACGCAAGAAGGCAGAAGAATCAAATTTGGTGATTATTAATCATTATTTAATGTTGGCTGATATTCAAACGGAAAATGGAGCTTTGGGCGAATATGATCATTTGGTAATTGATGAGGCGCATAATTTGCCCCAGTTGGCTTCGGCAGAATTAGGATTATCATTTAGTTATGCCGATTTTGTTAGCTTTTTTAACCAAGTGTATTCAACTCGGGGGAAATTTCAAACAGGGGTGCTGATAAATCTGAAAGCGGCAGTTGTCAAAAGTAGATTTGAGCAGCAAGAGGTTCTTAACGATAAAATTGAAGAAGCAAAGTTTTTGATAGAAGAGAATCAGGAATTGTTTAAGTTGTTTTTCAGTCAGATAGCCCGAGTTGTGCAAGATAAAGGTAGTTATGGGAAGCTTCGAGTAAAGGATAGTGATGAGCATCCTTTCTTAGCACGATACATTGCCGAGGTGATAGAGTTTTTGCAGAATTTATCGGGGAAGGTGATGGCATTGCATAACATTCTTTCGGGAGTGAACAGTAAGATTTTTGTTGATTATGATAAAAATATGGATGCGATTAGCGGAACAATGGATCGGATTGCAGAGTTTCATGATGGCATGACGAAGATTTATAATCCGGATATGGCGAAATCTGCTTATTGGATGGAAGCGATGCAGGTGAATGACGAGCAATATCCGGCCGGTATATTGAATTTGGCTCCTTTGGATGTTAATGAAATTCTAAATGAAATGCTTTATGAAAAAGTGAAATCAATTGTGTTTACTTCTGCTACTATGGCAATTCGGGGGAAGTTTAAATATTTTGCTTCTCGAATGGGATTGGATTTGCTGGAACCCGGATTTTTACGAGAAATTATCGTTGAGTCTCCTTTTGATTATTTGGCACAAACAAAAGTAATCGTTGGTGGTTTTTTGCCCGAACCACGCGATAAGTTTTTTGCCAATCAAAGTTTGTCGCTTATTCGAGATGCAGTTAAAATCTCAAAAGCCGGGACAATGATTTTATTCACTTCCTACAAAGATCTTAATACCTGCTATGAAAATTTAAATTCCGAATTTTATGCCCAAGATATTCCTTTTTTGGCACAAGGTAAGGGGATTAGTAGAAGTGCCATGTTACGGGAGTTTAAAGAAAAGAAAAATGCTGTTTTGTTGGGAACGAACTCATTTTGGGAAGGTGTGGATGTGCGCGGTGAGTCGTTATCGCTTCTGGTTCTATATAAAATCCCTTTTATGGTGCCATCGGATCCCATTGTGGAAGCTTACTTGGAAAAATTAGAAGCAGAAGGTAAAAACTCTTTTATGCATTATATGATGCCAAACGCATTGTTGCGCTATCGCCAAGGCTTTGGTAGGCTTATTCGTCATAAGTCGGATAGAGGGATTGTTTTGGTGTTAGATAATAGAATTGCTACCAAAAGATATGGGAAGTATTTTTGTGAAACAGTGCCGGCTAAAACATATTTTCCAAAATCCGCTATTGAATTGCACGATATGTTAGCTAATTGGTTTAGATAAGTAAGAAATGTCTATACTGGAATTATTGGATATTCTCAAGCTAGGTTCTTTTAGAATGTCAGGTTATTTTAGGATGCCTTAAAATGTCTAATCCCCTCTAGTAGAGGGGTGGCAGCTGCGAGTCGGCTTTGAACAAAGTGAAGAACGATCTCGAGCTGGC
>DAOWES010000301.1 GCA_030638385.1 Candidatus Cloacimonadota bacterium
CTGTAGCAATATAAGCATTTGCCAAACTCATATAAGCTTTCACGTTATCTTTTTGCTCTTCGATAATTCCAATATATTGTGCAATTGCACTTTCGATTTTTCCGGTTTTATTGTAACATTTAGCTAATTTTTTCTGAATTTTATCATCTTCAGGGAATGCTTTTGATGCAAATTCAAAAGGCTTGATCGCATCATCATAAAGTTCTTGTTCGTAATATGTTATCGCCAATTCTTTATATGCTTCTCCATATTCTTCATCAATTTCAATGGCAGCTTGATATGCTTCAACTGCTTCTTCGTAATATTCAATTCCTGTATAAATCAGACCAATTCGAAGCCATAATTCTTTATCTTCTTTAATCTCAGTGATTTTCACCAATGCTTCTACGGCAGATTCCGGCTCATTCATTTTAAGATAAGATTTACTTAGATAGTTTAACAAATCCTCATTTTCCGGATCTACTTCTAAACCTTTATTATAATATTCAACAGATGTCTCATAATCTTTTGTTAAGAATTTGATGAGTCCTAAATAAAAATAAGAATCACTATGTTTGGGCTCGACTTCGATAAGAGCGAGAAATGCTTCTTCAGCAGAAGGATAGTTTTTACTATTAAAATATTGGGTAGCAATACCAAATAATTTATCAACTTCTCCACCACAGAACTCATTGATCTTAGCAATTAAATGTTGCTTAATAGCATCTTGTCTGGGACGGGAAGATTTGGTTACATCAAAAGATATTTGAGCCACATCATCTGATTTCATACTGAGAATTTTTACTAAAATCTTAAATTTCTCCGAAGCTTTTTCCGACACTTCACCCCAAACTACGATGTCTGCGCCTAATTCTGTTCCCATTGCCTTAATCTCTTCCAGCTCAGCAAAAAATAGGCTGGAATAACCTGCTTTCAAAGCTAATTGTTGAGATTTTTTTATATCAATCAATTCTAAATCATCAATTTCTTTAAATATCTTTTTAAAATCTCTTTTCATCATAGACATAGCTACATAATCGCTATTTCTATCTTTTTTTGCAAAATCTAAGATTGCTACTTTCATATTTGCTGCCAATAATGAGCTAGCAAAAATTACTAATGTTAAAATAATTATTAATTTTCTTTTCATTGTTTTCTCCAAAAATAGTTTATTTCATTCAAATTTTTAAAATCAATATTTCAATGCAAGCATTTTATTAATATCGCTTTTTATATATGGTAAGTCATTTAGTAAAAACCCGATTATTCTAAAACAGAGATAAACAATTGTCCTTTAATAAATTCTATCTCCACTTCTTCGGCAATTGTTTCATTACTCAAACCACAAAATCCATTATTGAAATCTTGCTTTATGAGATTATATTTGAAGCCACGTAAACTTAAAGCCGAGATATTCCCCAAAGAAAAAAGCGATACAATAGTTTCCGGTTCAAACTTAAAACAGTGTCTACCCGGAGATAATATCCGCATCTTACCATAATTATCATAAATCTCCAATTTTTGATTAAATTCAAATTGAGTAAATACGATAACATTTATAATAGCATGATCACTTCTTTTCCCCAAAGCTGAAATAATTTTAATAACATCGGCATCGAAACGTTTAGCAAATTCCAACGCTTTTTCCATATCAGAATTATCCTGATTTGGGCGCTTAATAATCTTTGACTTTTCAAAATCTGAAATTTCTTCAATTGAATCTAAATCACCAATAATATAGTCTGGAATGATAAGATTTTTTTTGCAAATATCAGCACCACCATCTGCCGCAATGATGATGTCAACATCAGCTAAAATCTTGTTCAATCTTATTCTATCTAATGGTTCCCCATTCGCGATAATCGCAATTTTCATTAATCTTCAAACTCCCAATCAACCTTAATCTCATATGAGATAGGATCTTTCATTTTAGCTTCTTGGAATGAGTTTATCCTCAGCACACAACTATCACATTTCCCACATGCCACTTCATTGTTCCGATAGCAGCTCCAACTAAGCTCCATTGGCGCATTTAATTCAGCGCCTAAGCGAATTGTTTCTGATTTTCTTTTATGAATAATCGGGGTACATAATTTAATTTTTGTTGAATCTTTGGTTCCTAAATCTATCGCTTTTTCCAAAGCCACATAGAAGCCTTCACGACAATCAGGATAACCGGAGCTATCTTCTTCCACAGCACCCAGATAAATACGTTCTGCGCCAATAACTTCTGCCCAACTTACAGCAATTGTAACTAAATGAGCATTCCTAAAAGGCACATAAGAATTTGGCACTCCGTCAGAATCTTGATAATCTTCGATCTCCATCTCATCATCCAACAAACTGGAGCCACCAATATCTTTCAGATATGAGACATCCACAACTAATGAATCCTTTGGTTGAAAATGCTTCACCATCATTCTATATGAACGCATTTCGCGATCTTCTGTTTTCTGACCATAATTCAAATGCAAAAAATAAAGTTCATCGCACTCTTTTTCTGCAATAGCAGCGGTAACAAGGCTATCTATTCCACCACTGACCAAAACTATTCCTTTCATACTTCTCTCCAATTATTTATCTTTTGTACTGCGTCACGCATACTTAATGGATCCACATATAATGTTTTCTGATTTTTATACGTTACGTAACCGGCGACACTTCCACGCGGTTTACGCACATATCTTATCTGAGTATAATCTACGGGGACATTAGAAGATTTTTTTGCTTTACTATAATAAGCTGCCATCCGGCAACATATTAACAGCAATTTTCCCGGTAATTCTTGCTTCTGATAATTTCGTAAAACGATATGAGTTCCCCTAAAGACACGTGTGTGAAACCACCAATCTTGTGATTTTGCTACTTTTGTTGTAATTAAGTCATTTTCAGTACTGGTTCTACCGATAAGAATCTCCCAATCTGCGTCAACTACGATTTTTTTAAATCCTCTTTTGGAATCTCTTTTTCTGGTCTGATACTGCTTTTCCGCTAGATATATCTCTTGTTCCTCTATCTCAAAAATATCTTTTGATAACTCATCAACCTCTTTCAGCGTTTTGGAGATCTGCTTACTAATTGCCACCTTGCCATCTCGTGCTTTGCGATATTTTTTAAAATAGAAATTGATATTTTTCTGCGCTGTATATTCCGGTTTTAATTTTATAATTATCTCTGGAAAATCTTCTTGATAATAATTGATTACCTTAATTTCATCCATCCCGGTTCTAAGTTGAGAAAAATTACCCTTCAATAATTCCGCAAGTTGCTTCCAATGTTCCTCTTTTTGAGCTTCGCCTAATTCCGCTTCCAATTTTTCTATTTTACGATTTTTCTTTTTTATCTGCGCATTTACTTTTGTAATAGCTTGCTTCTTTTTCTGTTCATTTCTTTTTTCAAAGATCTCCGCATAATAAAGATTTTCCAAAAGCTCATTCAAACTGTCAAAACCATCTGCTGCTGCTTCCACTAACACCCGATTTGTTAATTTTATTGGATAAATAATCGGTTCGATTTTGTTTTCATATTCAGCTACCGGAAGCTCATATTTCACACCCGGCAAAATCTGCCTATGAGTATTCTCGGCATAACTGATCTTTTTTTTACAATCAACGATCACCTCATTTTTATCTACCAATATGATGTTTTGATAACGAGGAATTAGCTCAATAATTAAGCTATAAAGTTGAAGTTGATTGTAGATATCAATTTTTTCAAAACTCAACCTGATAATTCTATCCTTATCTGAGATGCTCATTCCGGTAAACCTGGCACTACTAAGATGCGTTTCCAGAGTTGAATATTCTTTGGCCTCTTCCCAAGGCAAAAGTTTCTTTTCAGAAAAAAAACAAAAACTATCTTCCGATGCTAAGTTTATCTGAAAATATTTTTTCTGCTTTCGAAACAGAATTCGAATTTGATCTTCAAATCTTTCAATACGCTTAAAAACCAAGTTTTGTTCAAAATTTTCTTCAATCCATTTTGCTAAATATTTATATCTCATCAATTCTCCATATATTTGAAAATATAAAGTTCTGCATAATTGATTGTTTTGTAAAACCTCACCCCGCCCCTCTAAGAATCAGCTAAAATTCGGCTTTGCTTTAGCAAAACGATATCTAAAAAAAAAAGGAAGATTTCACCCTTCTCCTCGCAGGAGAAGGGGTTAGGGGATGAGGTTTTTAATTGAATTTTTAAACAAAAGATTAAATTATCAATTATGCAGAACTCATTGGGGAATATAGAAATATTGGTGACTAATTTTTGTCTATGAAAAAGGTAACAGGGAAAAATCATGGATTAATGAATGATATGGAGCTACGTGTGTCGCCACACAGAAGATAAAGATTTTAAATAAGAAAAAATAGTGTCAACCTTAGCCAGAAAATCCTACATCCAAAACTATCGCGAATCCTGTTTTGATAATATTCTTGACACTTTACTTGCCTGACTCGATTTATAAAAAAGTTTTAAAAATAAACAAAAAATCGGAGGGACTTATGAATAAGAAAATAATAGTTTTCATATCTATTTTATTTACTATATCACTATTAAGTGGTATTGATTCTGTTGCTAAAACAATAAAAATAAAAGGTGATATCGAACTAACGAGAAATCAAAACATCTACAATGTTTCTACTGGAGATCAACTTTTTAATGATGACGAGCTTGTCTGCAAAGAGAACTCTTATGCCGCTATAAAATTTAGTGATGACAGTTCGATTGTGAAACTTTTCCCAAATAGTCTATTAATTATCCACTCAGAGAAAAAAGGTGAAAAATTTGAGAAGAGAAATTTCCTGAAGATGGGTGAAGTCTGGACAAAAGTAAAAAAGCGATCCGGTTTATTTGAAATTGAAACTCCTACAACTGTAGCTTCTGTAAAAGGAACAGGATTTCTACTTTCTGTTGATGAAAATGGCGTAACAGATCTATATACTTTGGAAGGTGAAGTTGAATTCAGCAATAAGTTTGATGATCAAACTGCCTCTATAACAGCAGGTAACCGAGGAACAAGTAGTGGTGAAGGAATCATTAATGTTCAGCCTTTCGATATTTCAGATTTACCGGCTAATATAAGAGAATTTATCGAGGAAGAAATTGTTGAGCCTTCTGAACCTCAAGGCAGTCAGGTAGTTCCACCAACCCCGCATTCTGCCGATATACCGGAGATGGAACCGGAAGCAGATGAAGCCGACAATGGAGATTCACCATTAAGCATGGGTGGCGGTATCGGAACTGTTAGTGACGGAGAAAATTTCTACACTCAAGTTCGTTTAATGCCGGAGCTTAGATTTGGTAAGTTTGGCTTAGGTTTGGATATCGAACTTATGATTGATCAGGAAGGAAAAGTTCGTAAGGAAGATTGGGATGAGTGGGAAGATTATGTGAACAAACTATATTATCTTCGTTATGGCAATCGTGGCGATAAATTATATGGCCAAATTGGGGCAATTCCATCATACACTTTGGGCCAAGGTCTTATCATGAAAAACTACAGCAATATGTTACATTATCCAAATGAAAAACAAATCGGTTTGCAACTTGGTGGACAAATTCCAATTGCCGAAATGCAAGCAGAGATTTTCACTTCCAATATTACCAAAAATGAAATCCTGGCCGGAAGATTATCGCTAGCACCTCTCTCTACCAGCGGAATCCCTTTTATCGAAAAGATGAGATTTGGTGCCACTGTAGCTCATGACACAAATCAAATTAACGGCTTAAGCGATTTAGATGATGATAATTATCCCGATGCTTTTGACGACTATCCGGAAGATAGTAATTGGCATAATGAAGTTGATGCAAACATAGATTATTATATTGA
>DAOWES010000213.1 GCA_030638385.1 Candidatus Cloacimonadota bacterium
AAGCAAAGCCGAATCTTAGCTGATGCGTAGCCGACTCCCGAGACCGTTTGCTATCGCAAGCCGACTCGCAGAAGGAACATGAGAATAGCAAGAAAAGTAAAATAATCCTCCGGATTATTAAGATGAAATCGGAATCATTTCAGGCATTTGATGAATTTTGTTTGATATTGCTAGTGCTAAGTCAATCGGAGACATATCCCCCTCATCCGGCTGTCCTTCTCCCGCTTTACGAGCGAAGGAACATGAGAATAGCAGGAAGAATAAAAGAAACAAAGTAGTCATGCTCTGGAGGCTTTGTAGAAAAATAATTTAAAATATGAAATTTTCTCTCTTACTAATTTCATCTGTGTTAATGTGCCCAGGCGCACAAGTTCGCGGTTAAGATTTTCTATATTTCTTTCTCCCTCTCCTCGCAGGAGAGGGTCGGGGTGAGGTGAAATTCTGAAAGATTTTAAAACTCAGTAAATAGATATCGTTTTTCTTCGAAAAGCCGAATCTTACCTAATAAAATGAAATATAAGTTTCTTTGAGGTAATCTTCTTCGAGAGTTTTGCAAAGGCTTCTGATGAGGTTTCGACGAATTTCCAATTCAACCGGTAAGTTAGGATCTTGATGCGCCGCATTGATTTTTGTTCCTACAATAAAATGGATTACATCACTATCTAAAAGATGTTCCACCAATTTCGAAGCAGAAATATTATTATTCAGATCGCCTTTTTTATTTAGAAAAAGCAAAGCGCTATTCATCGTAACAGTTCCTTCCGTAACTAAATCAAAACCAGGCATTGAGGCTGTGGGTGGTGCCTCAGGATTTTTTAGTAAGTCGGAAATATTCACTTCCAATTCCAGATTTAATTCTCGAGCAATAATATTAGAAGTAGTACCACCGCAAACAATTTTTTTACCGGCAAATTCATCAGCCAAAGTAGCAATTTTTGCATCATTTTCTTCATAAAATGGTGGACCGCTAACGACCATCGTTTCACGAGCATTTCGATAATGAATTGCCGCGCAAGTGATATCATCAGCAGAAAGGTTGGAATCATTTTTCACTGCTCGATTCACGATTTTTGTAGCTAATCTCTGGCATAATATATTTGGATTTTGAAAGATGAGTTCATAGAGATAGGATTTTACTTTTTCGATATCCCAACCAAGAGGGGTAATTGTATTGCCCATCCCCGATTGCGTAACTCCATCAGAAAAGAAAATTAGTCGATCATTTAATTTTAGAGTTGTTTCAAAGTAGCTTATATTCACATCTCGATCTTCAGATGTTTTTAACTGAAAAACTTCCTTTTCCAAATCTACAAATTGATTATTTCGATAGAGTAAAATTTCCGGATTATCATATTCTATAACCCTTGTTTTACCATTTCTATCCATATCGATGATTGTGAAAGTGGAATAGCCAATTTTTCTGAAACTACAAACCGGCAGAGTTGCCAAAATTAATTTTGTAGCCTTTAAGATATCGATGTTATGTGAAATATAATTTGAAGCCATTGTGGCTGTGAGCGTTGCCAAAACATTAGCTTTGATTCCACTTCCCAAGCCATCTGCCAAGATACTTACAATTCGGTCTTCACCTTTTACTTTTTTAGATAAGAAGACATCACCGCAAACTACATTTCTTTTTTTATTAACTTGGAAGCTACCGATTTCTATGAAATTTAGTTTCATCATTATCTCAAATCATCGGCTTTATCCGGAGAAAAACTATCGATAATCTGTTCGAGTAAAACTTCCGATTCCGAAGCATTTTCACCCAATAAAAAAGCTATCTGCTGTACAGTGTTTAAACTTTTGTGAATAACTTCCCGAGCTTTATTGATCACATGATCACGCTGCACATAAGGGTTTGTAATATCTTGCACAATCGAACCAACAATTCTGTTTTTTTCGATCGTAAATAATGAAAGTTTTATAATCTTGTTTTCATGTTTAATTATCTTTGTAAATTCATCATCTTTGGAATTAAACATATGCGAAAAATATTTGGAAAAAGGAACGATTCTGTCTAAATATGCATTTTCCAACCCCGGATTAACTACATGAACAATTTCAGCACTTTCACCGGCAATCTTCACAAACGGTTCATTGCATTCGATAATTCTAAGTTCATCATTCACAATCACCACACCGGCCGGAATTTTTCTTAAGAGAGCGTTTGCTTTATTCATTGCTAACTTGCGCATATAGCTCACACACATTGATGATTCGGCTCTGCTATCTAATAACGCAACTGCGAAATTTCGACAATCATTATAGCCACAACCGCCACAATTCAATTCATCCGAGTGACTGTATTTTCCTATTGAACGTAGAGCATCCATAATCTCTTTATCTGAAAAACAAGAGAGCTGCGTAATTACTTCTGTAAATTCGGTGCTAATATCAAAGGGAAGTTCTCGAGCTTCGTTTTTACTTGAAAATTGCGCTTTAACTTTCACATCTACGGCGCGTTTACCAATGCCATTTTCTTTATTGATGCGATGACCATTTATACAGCCACCTTCACAAGAGAGTAATTCCAGAAAAACTTTTTCATCATTAAGTTTGTTCAATCCTTTCAAAATAGAATCAACATTCTTAATACCGGAAAATGAGATAAAAGTAACATCATCCAACTTCCTATTTGCCAAAATGCCATCAATCATTCCACCTTCAACAGGATATAAAGAACCTTCTTCAGCTTCATAAGGCACAAACTCAGCATTTGTTTCTTCCGAGATAAGATTAAAATCGATTTCAAATTCATCAAACCAACAATGCAGATCCTCAAAGGTAATGGCAACATCCATGTAATTTTCTTCTTTGATGACCTCATTTTTCTTTGCAATACAAGGACTTGCAAAAACAATACCGACATCTTCACCATACACTTCTCTTAGCATCTTGCTATGTACCTGAACCGGAGAAATTAATTTGGTTAGGTAGTTTTTATATTGGGGATAATATTTTAGAACAAATTCATTAATAACAGGACAAGCGGAGGAAATGTAAACTCCGCTTGTCGAATCATTTAGCATTTCTGCACAACCAGAAGAAACAATCTGAGCACCCAGCGCAGTTTCCGATACACCAAAAAAGCCCAGTTGTTTGATGGCACTAATCAATTTTCTTTTAGTAATTCCATCAAATTCTGCTAGGTAAGAAGGAGCCAAGGAGATAATTACTTTATCTTTTTGGATAAGTAATCTTTGAGCATTCATCAGGTCATTACGAATTTTTTTGGCGCCGGAAGGACAAATGTCGACGCACGTTCCGCAAAGAATACACAACTCCGGCATCACAATGGCGTTGCCATCTTCTACCTTGATAGCTTTAACAGGACAATGCCGCACACATTTATAACAATCTTGGCATTCTGTCTTTTTGGTATATATTGGATTTAGCTGATCCATACTATTTCTCCGGTAATATATCTTCTAATAAACTAATCATGTGAGCTTGATCTACCTTCGTAAACCACTTCCCATCCAAACATACATTGGGGCCTTCGTTGCATTCATTTTTGCACAAAACTCCATCAATATTGATATCAACTTTCAGTTTATGTTCTTTCACAAAATCCTGAATGATTTTCAAGTTTTCTTTATTACCACGTACAAAACAAGAACTGCCCATGCATATTGTGATTTTCATAATTAGCCTTTCTTAATTTTATCTATTCCTTGGATAATCTTGGAATACACAGTTTCAAAATTTGTTTTGTGCATTATATCAGACCCGATAGTTACAGTCGGTCCTTGATCACATTTTTCAGTACAGAAAGTTGCTCGAACATCTACATAATCGTGTAAAGATTCTTCATCCAATCGCTTGATTACATTTGTGAGAATATGTTGAGATCCACGTAAATGGCAACTTGTTCCCACGCATACTTTCACACTCAAAGCTTTCTTATCTGTTCCCTTGATCAAACTAATTTCATCACTTTGAATTCTCTTACGAGTTACATATGAAGTATGAAGTAATTCATGTGCTTTTTTACTATTTGGAGTTCCCAAAACATTGTTGTAATATTCTGTGATAAAGGGATTATCTTGAGAAGTATGAAGCTGAAGTTTTTTATCTGCAACATAGATTCCTTTTGTTCTTTTATCACGGATATCCGAATCATGGCAAACAGGTTGTCCTGCTCCACCAATACAACCACCCGGGCAAGCCATAACTTCCACGATATCGTAATCTGCTTCATCATTTTTTATTTTATTAGTGATATATTTTGCATTCGCGATGCCGTGAACTATTGCCATTCTAATCTTGGTACCATCTAAATCTACCACAGCTTCTTTGATGCCTTTATTGCCACGAACTTCTTTAAAATCGATACTTTCCGGCTGCTTACCTGTTACTTTTTGGTAAGCATATCTAAGTACTGCTTCCGATACTCCACCACTATTACCAAAGATAACTCCGGCGCCGGTAGAGAAACCAAATGGAAGGTCAATTGATTCCGGTTCTAATTCGCTGAATACGATTCCGGATTCTTTAATCATCTTCCCAAGTTCTTGAGTTGTCATCACATAATCAACTTCTTTTATTCCATTTTCATCTTTAAATTCAGGTCTGTTAGCTTCATATTTTTTAGCTGTACAAGGCATAATTGAAACTACAGTAAGTTTATCTTTTGGAATATTCAACATTTTAGGAAGTTCAGATTTTGCGACAGCTCCAAACATCTGTTGAGGTGATTTACAAGTGGAAAGGTTCGGTAATATTTCAGGTACTGACTGTTCGTTAAATTTTACCCAACCCGGACAGCATGAAGTAAAAATCGGAAGTTTTTCACCTTTTACTTTTCTAGCCAAAAATTCGTTTGCTTCTTCGATTACAGTGAGATCTGCTGAGAATGAAGTATCATATACTTTATCAAATCCCAACATTTTCATCGCTCTAATTATTTTACCGGTAGTAATCTCACCGGATTTCATGCC
>DAOWES010000158.1 GCA_030638385.1 Candidatus Cloacimonadota bacterium
CTTCGGGGGAATTTAAAAAACTTGCCAGCAGAGCTTGTTGAAAAAAATTTATAAAAAAAAGAGATATTAGTTCGGCATAATTGATAATTTAATCTTTTGTTTAAAAATTCAATTAAACAGCTACGAGTCGGCTTTGCTTTAGCAAAACGATCTCGACTGTCGGCTACAAGTCAGCTAAGATTCGGCTCTGAACGAAGTGAAGAACGATCTCGATCAAAGCCATTACTTCTCGCCCCCTCTCCTCATAAATATCGTTTTGCTAAAGCAAAGCCGAATTTTAGAGGGTCGGGGTGAGGTTTTACAAAACAATCAATTATGCAGAAATCATAAAAGTAGATTATCCTTTGGGGAGGTTAAATGAGAAGATTTTTTTGGATCTGTATGATATTAATTTTGGTGAATATAGCTTTGCCGGCAGCAGAATATGAGATTCATTTAAATTGGGATGAATTTGGTGGTGAATGCAATGGCTTTATCAGTGGGAATATTGGTAAAAAAACTGCTTTTGTAAATGGGGTCGCAGATTCTCAAGTTTTTGAAGGAAAATTAATTTCTCTTGGTGAAGGTAGAAGTAATAAAGCAAAACAAGTATTTCAAATAAATTCTGATGAAGGTTATTTTACTTTTTGGATAAAAGACAAATTTGCCGATGATGATATGATGAGCGACCCTAGCTTGATAGCACAATCAAAACCTAAGATCTCCATTTTTAAGGATGGGAATTTGTTGGATCTTATCAAAATACCGGCAGGCGAAGGCCTTGCCTGCAAAGTTTTCACTTTGGATGCAGACATAGGTGAGATCGATCGAGAAATCCGTTTTTATCCTAAATCTAGAATTATTTTAGGAAGAGTGGTAAGTGCCACAACCGGAGAAGCTCTTTCAGGAGCAAATATAGAGCTAGTGGATTATTATCAGGACAGCCAATCTTTTGTAACAGGTGAAGATGGTGTTTTCATCTTTCCGGTAGAAGTAACTGAATATAATCTTTCCGTTGGCAAAAATGGTTTTATCGGTAATAGCAGAAAAGTGCAAATGGGCATCGATGAGATTCCTCGTGAGGTAATTTTGGCACTTAGTCCGATGATAAAAGAATTTAGAATTGTCTTAACTTGGGGTAGCAGACCACGAGATTTGGATGCTCATCTAAGTGGCCCCAAACCGGAGGGTGGCAATTTCCATATTTGGTACCGTAACAAGATGCTTATCGGTGGGAAAGATTTCTTAGATCGTGATGACACCAACAAATATGGTCCTGAAACTATAACAATCTACAAACCTGCTACGGGAAATTACAATTTTTCCGTTTTCGATTATTCAAATCGTTCCCGTAAACATAGCAAAAAATTATCTCGCGCTGGTGCAAGAGTAGATGTTTATGGTCAAAATAAGTTATTGGCATCCTTCCAGATACCTGAAGATGTACGAGGAAATTGCTGGCATGTTTTTCAAATAAATGAGCAACATAAAATAATTCCGATAAATAAAGTTGATTATGTGGATGATGAGCGCAATATTCGTTAGAATTATTTACGCCAAAAAGATATTGCCAAAATAAGTTCAAAATAAGAAATTTGAAATCGATTTTATATGTAAATATATGTCATTATAATTTGTAATTGAAAAGAGGGTATAAAAGAGTAAATAAACAAACGAGGAGGATTTATGAAAAAAATTAAGATTATCGTCGCTTTACTATTGGTTGGATTATTAATATCTGCCTGTGGTGGCCCCAAAGGTCCCAAAAGAGTTTGGCAACCGGAATGGTATGATCTTCAGGAAAATGCAGAATATGTTCAAACTTATGGGAAAGCGGTTAAAATGTCTGAGAATGCTGCTTATGATGCTGCTTATGCAAATGCAATGCTTCAAGCTGCTCAGTATGTAGAATCATATGTTAAAGGTATGGTAAAGAATTATAATTCGGAATCAGGTATAGAAAATCCACAAGTTTTAGCTTCAATTGAAAAGGTTGTAAAAGTTATTTCTAATGCAAAATTTGACAAAACAATGGTAACAAAGCGTGAGACAATTATAACCGATAAGGATCGTTTTAAAACTTTTGTACGCGTAAGCATACCCAAAGAAGCGGTAAATAAAAACCTTATTAACCAAATTAAAAACGAAGAAGCTCTCTATAATCAATTCAAAGCCTCACAAGCATTTGAAGAACTTGAAAACGAAGTAAAAAACTACTAAATAATATGAGAGAAAAGGAGACGCCATAGTGGTGTTTCTTAAATACTAAAAAGCCCCAACAAATTATTGTTGGGGCTTTTTAGTATAACATTTTCTTTCACTCAAACACTGCATATTATCGGATATTTTCCCA
>DAOWES010000249.1 GCA_030638385.1 Candidatus Cloacimonadota bacterium
CATGGAATTGAAGATGGCGGAAATAAAAGTGGTGTTCCAACTGTTAATGGTTCAATCGTTTTTGATGAACGTTTTAGCGGAAAACCTCTTGTTTATTGCGGAACCGGTGGCGTGATGCCTAGTAAACTTGCCGGAGTAGATTCTTGGCTGAAACCAATCGATGATGGCGATTTGATTGTGATGGCTGGTGGACGTGTAGGAAAAGATGGAATTCACGGTGCAACTTTCTCTTCTGCCGAAATTGATGAAAACTCTCCTCAATCTGCAGTTCAAATTGGAAGTCCGATAACTCAGAAATTTGTTGGTGACTTTATGCAGCAGGCTGTTTTGGAAGGTTTGATAAAAAGTTCTACTGATAATGGTGCCGGTGGCTTATCTTCATCAGTTGGAGAGCTGGCAGAGATAACTGGTGGTGCTTTGGTAAACTTAGAAAAAGTACCGTTAAAATATGCAAATTTAAAACCATGGGAAATATTCATCTCTGAATCTCAAGAACGAATGACCTTCGTAGTTATTCCGGAAAAAAAGGATGAATTATTTGAACTAGCCAAAAATAGAGAAGTGGAGGTTACAGTAATTGGACAATTCACTTCAACCGGATTTTTGGATATCAGATTTAATGATGAAAAAGTAGCTTATCTTAATATGGAATTTTTGCATGAAGGTGTTCCTCGCAAATATATGGAAGCAGAATATAATAAACCAAATTTGGTAGAACCAAAAATTCGCAAAATTTCTGATTATAATGAAATCATGAAAAGCATGATGGGTTCCCTTAATATTTGCTCAAGAGAAAATGTAATTAGACAATATGATCACGAAGTAAAGGGAAAAACTATCATCAAACCTCTAATGGGTAATGATGGTAAAAATCCTCAAGATGCTGCTGTGATGAGATTGAATTTTGATAGCTTCGCAGGTCTGGCAATCTCCAATGGTATTTGCCCTAAATTTGGTGATATCGATGCTTATGAAATGAGTGCCGGTGCTTTTGATGAAGCGATGAGACAAATAATCTCGATTGGTGGGAAGCTTCCCGATATCAATGATACTACAAACAGATTCTGGACAGTAAATGATAATTTCTGTGTACCGGATAGTGATTATAATGAAAAGACAAATCCGGATGGGAAACAGAAATTGGCTAAGCTCGTACAGATGAATGAAGCTTTGTTTGATTCTTCAACTTACTACAATATCCCGATGACTTCCGGAAAAGATAGTATGAAGAACGATTTTAAAGCGGGAAAAGTTAAGATCTCTGTTCCGCCAACTATTCTTTATTCGATGGTTGCAAAAATTGATGATGTTCGTAAAACTATTACTTCCAATTTCAAAGCAAAAGACGATTTGATCTATGTGCTTGGAAAAACCTATAATGAGTTAGGTGGTTCTGAATTTTATCGCTTGTTTAACGAATTGGGAGCAAATGTTCCAAAAGTAAGACGAGATGATGCAATGAAATTGTATAAGAACGTTATGCAGGCAAACGATAAAAATCTTATCGAGTCTAGTCATGATATCTCGGATGGTGGATTGGCGGTAACTGTTGTTGAATCGGCTTTCGGCGGACAATTCGGTGTTAATATGAAGTTAGATAATGTTAAGGATCTAAAACGCAAAGCTATCTTGTTCTCCGAATCTCATTCACGCTTTGTTGTTTCCATTAAACCGGAAAATCAAGATGAATTTGAAAATTTATTCGGGAACGATGCAAGCCTGCTAGGTATCGTTACAGATAACAAGATCTTCAGTGTTTCCTATAAAAATGAGAATATCATTAACCTCCCAATGAAAACTTTACAAGATTGTTGGGATAATGGTTTGGATGTAAAGTAGGATGATTTGTGATCATAGCCCACAGTTTTAGTTGTGGGCTATGAAAAATAATCCGCGTTAATACGCCCGGGCGGCCAAGTCTGCGGTTTTAAAATTCGTGGTAAATAAATGAGGAAAATATGAAAAACGTAACAGCATTAGTTATAACCGGTTATGGTATAAATTGTGAAGAAGAGATCGCTGCTGCATATAAATTAGCGGGAGCAGAACCAAAAATAGTTCATCTGAATGACATTTTTCTGGAAAAAGAGAATATCCATGATTTTGATATCTTGAATTTCCCCGGAGGATTTAGCTTTGGTGATGACCTTGGTAGTGGAAAAGTTTTAGCTAATAAGATGAAGTTTAGAAAACTCAAATCCGGTAAATTATTTTTAGATGATATCAAAGATTTTATTGCAGAAGGAAAATATATTTTGGGAATTTGCAATGGTTTCCAATTTTTAGTTAAAATGGGCTTATTGCCCGATACGGCCGGAAATTTGAACCAAGAAGTAACTTTGACTAAAAATAATAGTGCAAAATATGAAGATAGATGGGTTTGGTGCAAAGTTAATGAAATGTCTCAAACTCCATTCTTAAAAGGAATCAATAAATTTGAAGTACCTGTTAGACATGGAGAAGGTAAATTAATTATCAAAAACGATGAGATGAAACAGGAGATAATTGAAAATAATCTTAATTGCATTGCCTATTGTGATGCGGATGGCGAGATTACTGGCGAATATCCTTTAAATCCAAATGGAGCCGATCTCAATTGTGCTGCTTTAACAAATAAAACAGGACAAGTATTAGGAATGATGCCTCATCCCGAAGCTTTCTTAAGTTTGTATAATCATCCAAATTGGGGTCAGCTAAAACGAGAAAATCCTGGTGTAAGTGAAGATGGTGCAGGTTTACAGATTTTTAAGAACATAGTAGAGCATGTAAAAAACAATAAACTTTAAGCTGGCTCTTACGGATGACAAATTAAAGAAAAAATTGAAGAATATTATTATCATAAATTTCAAAAAGTTTTTGAAGATGACACTAGAATTGTCTTTTATGGTACTCAGGAATCAGAAAAAAAAGTTCCGATAATTCCCTTCAATATTATTCATAAAGATAAAATTTTACATCCCAAATTTGTGACTCGTTTATTAAATGATCTTTTTGGTATTCAAGCACGAGGCGGATGTTCTTGTGCAGGACCTTATGCTCATCATCTGCTGGAAATTGAAGAAGAATTTTCTGAGTTATATAGATGTATGATTACAAATGTCGGTTATAACTGGATTAAGCCGGGATGGGTTCGCTTGAATCTCCACTACATTTTGGATGAAGAAATTGATTTTGTGGAATTTGAAACAGAGCTTGATAATCTAATCTATTTCTATGCAAATAGAGTGAAAAACGATAACTGTTGCCAATAAAGATAGAACTTAAATTGAGGAAAGAAATGACTTTAGAAGAATTGATAAAAAAGAAATTACATGAGCTGGTTACTCCTGCAACGGGATGTACAGAACCGGTTGCAATCGCTTTGGCTTGTGCTAGGTCTGCAGCTGAATTGAATGGTGAGATTGAAAAAATCGAAATAGAAATGAGCAAATCTTTTTACAAAAATGCCATTGCGGTAGGTATTCCCAATACTGATGAAAAGGGAATCCATATTGCTGCCGGACTAGGTGCAATAGCCGGTGATCATTCTTTGTTATTAAGAGTTTTAGAAAAGACTACTCCCGCAGATCTTTTCGAAGCAAAAAAAATGACTACTGCCGGAAAAATAATTGCCACTTACATTGATGCTCCAAATGAAGTATATGTGAAGGCAACAGTAAAATCCGGAGATGATGAAGTTACTACCATTATCATTGGTGACCACGCAAATATCGAAAGTGTGGAACGTAATGGAGAGATAATTTTTTCACAAAAAACTAACGAAAAGCAAGAAAAGCAAGAAACCGAGATTAAACTTGGAAACTACTTTATTAAAGATATTATCAAGGAAGTTCAAAAACTTGAGATGGAAGATCTTGAATTTTTGAAAGAAGGCATCCAAATGAATCGAGCGATTTCACAGTATGGTTGGGAAAATTCACCCTGCTTGGGAATTGGTTTTGGATTGAATAAATTAATGCAAAAAGGTCGGATGTGTAATAATATCATCAATCGAATCAGAATGGCTGTGGCTGCCGGGAGTGATGCCCGAATGGGTGGTGTAAATATGCCGGTGATGACTAGTGCTGGAAGTGGAAATCAAGGAATCATAGTTTTTCTTTCCGTAGATCTTTTTGCTGAACATTTAAAGATTGATGAATTAACCAAACTAAGAGCGCTAGCTTTAGCTCATATTATAAATGGATATGTGAAAGAATTTATGCTGAAATTATCGCCAATTTGTGGAGCTACTGTCTCTGCAGGTCTTGGTGTTTCTTGTGCTATCACTTGGTTGTTAGGTGGTACACATGAGCAGATTGTAGGTGCTATGAATGGAATGCTGGCAAGTCTTACCGGGATGATGTGTGATGGAGCTAAAGGTTCTTGTGCATATAAACTTCTTACTGCTGCCGGAGAAGCTGTTACTCAAGCATACTTAGCATTGGAAGGTGTTTATATTCGAGATCAACAAGGTGTTATTGAAACCACATTAGAAAATTCAATTCAAAACATTGGAAAAATCGGTCAAGAAGGCATGTGTAATGTGAATAATGTAATGCTGGAAATTATTGCCAATAGAATGAATTAGACTTTTTGGAATATATTAATAAAAACGTTCGCTAAATGATAAATAAAAACTAGGAGAAAATTATGAAAAAAGTAATTGCAACAACAAACGCACCAGCTGCTGTGGGACCATATTCACAAGCAGTTTTAGCAGGAGATAATCTTTTTATCTCAGGTCAACTTCCTATAGATCCGGCAACGGGAAAATTTATAAGTGAAGATGTAGCTGAGCAAACAGAACAATCGCTTAAAAATATGGGAGCAATTTTGGAAGAAGCCGGCATGAGTTTTGATAATGTAATCAAAACAACTGTGCTTTTGGCAGATATTAAAGATTTTTTAGCAATGAATGAAGTTTATGCAAAATTCTTTAGTGGAGATTTTCCTGCTCGTGCAGCATTTGAAGTGGCTAATTTACCACTGGGCGCACGTGTGGAAATTGAAGCTGTGGCTTATAAAGGTTAGTGAAATGCGGGTAGTTTTACTGCCCGCTTTTTTTATATAACGATTAAAATATAAGAGTTCGTTATTGTGTTTAGAATTTTAAAAAAAATGAAGAGGATGAAGTGATAAAAATCAGAAGAGCGTTATTAAGTGTTTCGGACAAAACAGGAATTGTTGAACTTGCTAAATGTCTTGAAAAATTTGGTGGTGAAATTATCTCAACCGGTGGCACAAAGAAGGTTTTGGAAGAAGCGGGAGTAACTACAACAGATATCTCCAAAGTTACAGGAAATCCGGAAGCGTTTGGCGGAAGAATGAAAACTATTTCTTTCAACATTGAATCTGCCTTACTTTTCGACCGTGAGAAAGATGCTGCTGAAGCTGTTAAACTAGGAATCAAACCGATCGATATGGTCGTTTGTAATTTATACCCATTTTCTAAAGTTAAAGCTGCCGGAGCAAAATTTGATACATTAATCGAAAATATCGATATTGGTGGACCTACCATGGTTCGCGCATCTGCCAAAAACTTCAAATATGTTTCCACAATTACCGATGCAAATGATTACGCAAATATCATCAAGGAATTGGAAAGTTCAGACGGAGCTTTATCGGTAAATACCAGATTTGAGTTAATGCGCAAAGCTTTTAATCATACTGCGGATTATGATGCCTTAATTGCTACTACAATGGATGAACAGGCCGGAATTAAATCGCTACGTTTTAATTATGATGGCGGGAAAGAGCTTCGTTATGGTGAAAATTCACACCAAAAAGGCTACTTTTATAAGCAAAGAGATGCTATAGATTCGCTTTATGATATGGAAATACTCCACGGAAAAGAACTTTCATTTAACAATATTAACGATATCCAATCTGCTATCGAGGCTGTGAAAGATATGGCTGATTTTGCTATTTCTGTGGTTAAACATAATAACCCTTGTGGAATGGCTTGCGGAAAAAATCAGCGAACTGTGTTTGAACGTGCTTGGGAAGGAGATCCCATAAGTGCTTTTGGTTCGATTATAGCCTTTAACAAAGCAGTTGATTTAAACACGGTAGAATTCCTCAACTTAAATAATGAAAATAAATCTCTGAGAAAATTTGTGGAAGTTGTTATTGCTCCTGATTTTACTGAAGAAGCATTAGCATATTTACAATTTCATAAAAACCTTCGTGTAATCAAATATGATCCCCAAAAATTAAACTCGAATATTGATGTGAAATTCCTAAATGGATCTATATTGGTACAAGATACTGATGATATCTTATATGATAAATTGGAATGCGTTACCGAAGCAACTTTTGATGTGGAAGCAAATAAGAGACTGCTTGAATTTGGCATAGCTGCCATGCGCCAAGTAAAATCAAATTCCATCATCATCGTAAGAGAAACCGAAGATGGCTCTTTTCAACAACTTGGAATGGGAGCGGGTCAACCAAATCGCGTAATTTCTACTAAATTGGCAATTGAGAAATCAAAAGAAAATTTAGCAAATGAATATAACGGAGAAGATCTTGCTTCATATATAAAAGAAGAATTTAGCAAATCTATCTTAGTCTCAGATGCATTTTTCCCATTCCCTGATAATGTGGAAATTGCTCATGAAGCCGGCATTCGAACTATTATCCAACCCGGTGGATCTATCAAAGATAAATTGGTGAAGAAGAGATGTAATCAATTGAATATGGCGATGATTTTTATAGGAATAAGACACTTTAAACATTAAATATAACTGTCTGATTCAGAAGAAGATAGAGCCGCAAAGGCTGAAAAGTCGCATTTAAGATAAAAATAAAAAAACTCTGTGCCCTTCGTGAGCTCAGAGATTAAAAAAAAAAAGAAGAGGATATTATGAATTGTTTAGGAAACTTTTATACTCCGCAGATGGAAGTTATTCATCGTGGTAAAGTACGAGATAGTGTAAGAATTGATGAAAAAACAAGAATGATTGTAGTGTCAGATAGAATATCTAGTTTTGATAATGTATTAAATAATTTCATCCCACAAAAAGGTGCCGTGCTTACAGGCATCACCAATTTTTGGTTTGAAAAAACAAGAGACATTGTAGATAATCATTACCTTAGAATGGTAGACCCAAACATTAGCTTGGTGAAAGAAGCTAATCCGATAAAAATCGAGATGATTGTGCGTGGATACCTTACCGGCTCAATGTGGCGAGGATATAAAAACGGCAAGAGAGATTTCTCGGGAGTTATTGCACCCGATGGTTTAAATGAAAATGATAGATTCCCAACTCCTTTAGTAACTCCTACTACAAAAGAAGAGAGCGATAGACCAATTACTCCTGAAGATATCGTGAAGGAAGGTTGGACTACAAAAGAAGTTTATGATAAAATGAAAGAAATTTCATTGAAACTTTTTGCTTTCGGAAGCAAGTTTTTGGAAGAGCGTGGAATTATCTTGGTAGATACAAAATATGAATTTGGAATTGTTGATGGAGAAATTATACTAATCGACGAAATTCATACTCCCGATTCATCACGTTTTTGGAGCTTGGAAGATTATAAGAAAGATTCAAGTAAAGTTGATTCGATCGATAAAGAATATGTTCGCCAATGGTTACTTGCCAACAAAGAAAATGGTGAATTTAAAAATGTTTTACCGGAAAGTGTTATCGCAGAAACAAGAAAACGTTATCTTGATATATACTATAAGATTACGGGTAGTAAGTTACATTATGACTTTAATGAAGATGTTTATGATAGAGTAAAAAGAAATCTTATTAATGAAAAACTTATTAAAGATGCATATGTTAGCATTATCATGGGATCTCCTCGAGATCTTGAGCATTGTAAAAAAATTGCAGCGATCTTAGAAAAATATGATATTTTCGTTGATATGCGTGTGACTTCTGCTCATAAAAACGGTGAACGTATCCCCGGTATCGTGGAAGATTATAATAATTCACTTGAACCTGGTGTGGTTATCGCAGTAGCCGGAAGATCAAACGGTCTTGGCGGTGCTCTGGCAGCTAATCTTTCTATTCCACTCATTAACTGTCCTCCTTTTAGTGATAAAGTTGACATGATGGTTAATATCAATTCTTCACTGGTGATGCCTTCCAATACGCCGGCTTCTACTATTGTCGATATCAGTTGTGCAGCAGGTGCTGTTCTGCGAGCGCTTAACTTGAGAAGATTGAAAACTGTTTTCTTAGAAGAGATTGCTCAGACAAAAGCAGATTTAATAGCTGCTGATGAAGAGATAAGAAAAAAATTGTAAGAGAAAATGTTAACAATACGAATGATGAAGATGTAATAAACATTAGAATTGTTCGTATTGTTGTTTTAGTTAGTTGCTGAAAAAATAAGAGGAAATAAATGAAAATAGTTGTAATTGGTTCCGGTGGTAGAGAACACGCAATTTCGTGGAAATTATCACAAAGTGATAAGGTGGAAAAAGTGTTTGTTCTTCCGGGGAATGGTGGAACAGAAAATAATATAAACATAGATGCGAATGATTTTGGTAAGATTAAAGAATTTTGTCAGGAAGAAGGCGTAGAACTAATTTTTGTTGGTCCGGAAGATCCTTTGGCAAACGGAATTGTAGATTATTTTGAAGATACTCCTATAATGGTTTTTGGTCCGGAAAAGAGAGCAGCAGTAATGGAAAGCTCAAAAATATGGTCCAAGAAATTTATGCAAAAATATAATGTGGCAACAGCAGATTTCTGGGAATTGAATGCAGTTGATGGTGAGAAAGCTGCCGAGGTTATTGCAAAAGTAGATGGCAATTGTGTAATTAAATATGATGGGCTTGCGGCAGGAAAAGGTGTGTTTGTATGTTCTAGTATTGCCGAGGCACAAGACTCACTTGCCGAACTTATCGAGATTTATGGAGCTGATGCAGATTATTTGATCGAAGAGAAATTAATTGGACAAGAGCTTTCTTTATTGGCATTCACAGATGGTAAAGATTATCAGTTATTATTGCCTTCTCAGGATCATAAACAATTATTGGAAGATGATAAAGGTCCCAATACAGGCGGGATGGGAGCATTTTGTCCGGTGCCATTTTATAATGAAAATCTGAAACAGCAGATTATTGAAGATATTATCGAACCCACGATGCGAGGAATTCAAGCAGAGCAATTTAATTATAAGGGAGTTATCTATTTTGGAGTAATGCTTACCGAAAATGGTCCCAAATTGTTGGAATATAATGTTCGTTTGGGAGATCCTGAAACTGAAGTTGTGTTACCTGCTCTGAAAAGTGATTTGGCTGATTTGCTGTTAGCTTGTTTTGATGGCACTTTAGCAGATTTTCAGATGGACTTTAATAACGGTTACTTTGTGGATGTAGTGTTGGTAAGTGGTGGCTATCCAAAAGCTTATGCAAAAGGTTGCGAGATTAGTGGTATTGATGACGTTGAAACAGAAACAATGATATTTCAAGCTGGTACTAAATTAGTTGATGGGAAAATATTAAGCTCTGGTGGACGAGTGATAAACGTGGTTGCCAATGGAAATACCTTACATGAAACTATTGAAAAAGTTTATCTGGAATGTAAAAAGATAAATTTTAAAAATGTTTTTTATCGCAAAGATATCGGAAATAGAAATTCTTTAAAATAGGA
This sequence comes from Candidatus Cloacimonadota bacterium, assembly GCA_030638385.1. Taxonomy (GTDB): domain Bacteria; phylum Cloacimonadota; class Cloacimonadia; order Cloacimonadales; family TCS61; genus DAOWES01. Next base: position 9,591 of record DAOWES010000249.1, read on the forward strand.
TTTGGCAAAAAAGTCCCCAAAATATTGAAAAACTTTTTAAGAAAAAAATTAAATAAATTAGCAGGATGGCTCGATGAATTATAATATGAAGAAAATATTAATAATGATCTCAGGTCGTGGTTCCAATATGGAAGCTATTGTTAGAAATATTAATAACGGTGTTCTTCATGGGAAATGCGAGATATTGGAAGTGTTTTCAAATGTAATGGATGCACCCGGCTTGGTGGTTGCGGAAAAATTTGGCATAAAGACAACTACTATACTTTCAAAGAAAAAGAAACGTAAAACTTATAATTCTCAACTTTTGGAATATTTACAAAAACTCAATCCCGATTTTATCGTTCTTGCCGGATATATGAAAGTTTTGGACGAGATGATAATAGAAGCTTTTCCGCATCGTATTATCAACATTCATCCTGCCGATACGGCTGAACATCAGGGACTGCATGGCTATGAATGGGCTTGGGAAAATAAACTTTCAACCACAAAAGTTACTGTTCATTATGTTGATGCCGGGCTTGATACAGGAAGTGTGATTGCAAAGCGTGAAGTTGATTTGAAGGATTGTTTCTCATTGGAAGATGTGGAAAAACGAGGCTTGGCCCTTGAACATAAATTTTATAGTGAATGCCTCAATATAGTTTTCAGCGCAAATAGCGGAAAGTAGTAACGCTAAAAGATTTTGAAAGAGAGAAGATTGATTAATTGGAAAGTAAATTCTTAAATAGAATTTCAAAGATAATAAATTGTAATATTTACCACTCTTTGCGACCTTAGTGGTAAATAAAAAAGAGGTATTATGAAAAAAGTAGCAATAATAGATTTTGGTGGTCAGTACACACATCTGATTGCCAGACGAATCAGAAATCTGGGAGTTTATAGTGAAATATATAATCCGGAAGAATTTGAGCTAAAGGAAGATATTTGTGGGGTGATTTTCTCTGGCGGACCTCAAAGTGTTAACGCCAAAGATGCATATCGCATTGATTTCGATATACCCACCAGTCCGGTTCCAATTTTAGGGATTTGTTACGGACACCAACTATTGGCACATATGATGGGCGGAGAGATTGAAAGCGGTGAAAGTACCGAATATGGTTCAACAATTATGAAATGTGATCCGGAAGCGGAGATTTTTTCCGGTTTGGAATTGCAGCAGCAAGTTTGGATGAGTCATGGAGATCATGTTGCAAAGTTACCGGCAGGATTTGAAGTGATAGCGGCCAGTGATTCTATCGAGATCGCTGCCTATCAGTCTAAAGATGGTAAATATACAGGATTTCAATATCATCCGGAAGTTACGCATAGTGTGAATGGAATGCAGATGCTTGATAACTTTCTAAAAAAATGTACCGATCAACGAGATTGGGACAGTAAGCATTTTAAAGATGATCTTATTCAGATGGTAAAAGAAGAATCTGCCGGGAAAAAATTAATATTATTACTTTCCGGTGGAGTTGATTCCATGGTTGCCTTAGAACTTTGTATTGCCGCTGTGGGTAATGAAAATATCTATTCAATTCACGTTGATACAGGCTTTATGCGACAAGCAGAATCTGCTGATTTAAAGATACATTTTGATAAATTAGGTTATCAAAATATTAAAATTATTGAAGCTGAAGAACTTTATTTAAAGCAATTGGACGGTGTGGTTGATCCTGAAGAGAAGCGTCTTATTATCGGAAAGCTTTTTGTTGATATTGCCCAAGGTGAACTTGCTCACTTAAAATCAGATGAAGATTGGATGCTGGTGCAGGGAACAATCTATCCGGATACTATCGAGAGTGGAGATAGTAATAAATCGGCAAAAATCAAAACACATCACAATCGTGTGGAAGAGATTGAAAAACTAATTCAAGCCGGAAAAGTGATTGAGCCTTTGAAGGATTTATACAAAGACGAAGTCCGTGAATTGGGAACAGAACTTGGTTTACCGGATCATTTGGTGCATCGTCATCCGTTCCCGGGCCCCGGATTGGCTATCAGAGTAATTTGTTCAGACACAAATAAAACCGATGGCAAATTTAGAAATGAAGAAAATAAAATGAATGAACTTTTGGCAGAATATTCAATGAAAGGACAAATTTTGCCAATAAAAAGTGTGGGTGTGCAGGGAGATTTTAGAACATATCATCATCCCGCTGTTGTTTGGTTTGAAAATGAGAAACAGCCAAACTGGAATACACTGAAAGAAGTATCAGCAAAAATTATTAACAATATGAAATCAGTTAATCGTCTTATTTTTTCAAATTCGGTAGTGCCGGAATTACGTCTGGAAGAGTTGTATTTGGAAAAGAAAAATCTAAATCAATTACGTATGGCAGATGAAATTTTACGTGTTAAGACAGATATTTTAGCTGAGATTTGGCAAATGCCGGTTGTACAGCTTCCTCTTTACGATGAAGAAAATAATCGTTGTTATGTGATTAGACCTGTATGTTCGCAAGATGCTATGAGTGCTGATTTTTATGAGATGAATTTTGATTATCTGAATGAGGTTATTCGAGAAACGCAAAATGTGAAGGGAGTAGGCAGAATCTTTTACGATATCACTACCAAGCCCCCGGGAACTATTGAGTGGGAATAATTAATTTTAGAAATTAATTGTGAGCCTATAAAATCGAGAAGGCGGAATATCATTAATTGATATTCCGCCTTCTCACGTCACCAACCAGACCGTTCGCTACTTGGCAGTTCTATAAGCTTAACATACTCGGCTCCACTCTTATATGGACGCACAAAAAAACGGAACAATCGAAAAATTTGTTCCGCTAAATAAATTTTAATAGATGAAATTATTTGGGAAATTAATCTTGCTTTATTTCATCACCGCTTTCGATAAGTCGCTGGGCGAAATGTACGGCGAAGCGGGCATGCTCGACAAGATGATCGCAATCGCCGACAAGCTGGAAGCGGCCGGCGAATTGAATTTCAACGACTTCTGGGGAA
>DAOWES010000295.1 GCA_030638385.1 Candidatus Cloacimonadota bacterium
ACTATTTTCAGCTTTTAAAATACTTTGATAAGGGCGATGATATTGAATCATATACCTTTTATTGATAGTGTCATGTGTTAGGTTTTCACGCGTTATTTACAAAGAAACAGTGCCAAGGAAAATTCCGGTAAGTATTCTTTTTTTTGGGTCTAAGTTTTATGTCTTCGCCCGATAAGAGAAAATCCCCCTCTAAATTATCTTATTGTTTCGATAATTCTCAAATTCTCTCTAACCGGGAGAATACAATAGAAATATATTAATGAATGAATTTACTCTTTCAAAAAACACCCCTCATATATTAAGAGTAAAAAAATCACGATTTTTGAGTTGAAAGTGGTCTTAACTTTATATTCTACTTGTAGATATCCGAAATGTTTTTAAACTTTTATTTTAACTCTTCCAACGATTCTTATGGAACTCCTTTTCTTAATGGGAGAATTTCTTCTCATCACATCCCCGCCACTTGGGTTAATTTCCTGTAAACGCCATCCAGCTCCAGTAATTCCTCATGGAAAGGTTCTTGTTCTACGACTGCAATGTCTTTTCTTAACGCAACTAATACTTTATGAATTTTTGTTTTAAGAACATTTTGTGATTTATTCGCTTCCAATTTTATATGTTTCACAAAGATAACCATCGCTCTCAGTTTTTTCTGTGAAAATAAAGAGCTTGTTGCCAATAGCGCAAATCTCATCCGGATGAATATCTTTCAGATAACCCAGATAATTCTTATCCAAATCATAAAACCGGATAATATCTTCATCAGAATTTGTGGTGGTGAAAAGAGCTAAAAAATTGTCCCAAACACTGATATTATTAATTGATTTTAGGTCGTCTTTACCAATGTTTTGAAAATTTGGTTTCCAATCAATTTCTATGTGTTCAGCATTAAACTGTTTTAATGCAAAATCATTTGCATTACGATCTAGGATAAATGTATCACCATTTGAATTGGATTTTGCTATTAAACCGAAATTACGAAGATATTCTATATCAGCTGGTTTATCTAATCTTTTCTTTAATAAAATTGTCGGATCTGTATCTCCGATTTCTTGTGCTAAAATATCATAAACTACCATCTTGCCATCCACATTTTGATAATCGCGATAGAGATATCTTTGGGTTGAATCTGTATAATTCATATGAAAATAATATTTATTTGTTTTGGTGGTAGAAAGGTATTCACCCTCTTCAGAAAAACGTATTAAACGTAAGTTTATCACATCAAAAACTTCGATCATTTTATTGGAAGTGAAACTGAAAATGGCTCCCATTATAAATTCACCCGGGCCATTTCCTTTTCCTCCAAATGTGTTAATGAAATTTCCTTGATGATCGTAGATATTTATTATACATTCCTTAAAATTGAGAACGTACAATCTATCAGCTGTAGTTTGGAAAATAGGAGCATAATCGTCTATTTCAAATGTACTAATTAATTGCATCGGCAGCTTATAACTTTTGTGTTCCTTTTTGCAACCGAATAAGCATAATACTATAAATAATATTGCAATGATGTATAAACTAAATTTTTTCATTATTTTTTTTCCTTTTATTGAATTTGTAAGGCCTATTAAAACTGACGTCTCACAAAATTCAAACGTCTTTTTAACTTAGTTCCTTTACTCCAATATTCTCTAAACTCATAATATCTGCTTCAAGAACATTAATTATTAAACCACCATATATCCTATGTAGCACCCAGCTACAAAGATGAAAATGCCAATTGCTGTTTCTTTATAAGTTGGCCATCTCAATTTTATGCCATCATCTGTTTTCTTCATTTCCTTTTTGATTACGTCCCTTTTTTCTGGTGTCATCTTAACCTCCAATTAATTTGCAATACTATTGCAATGCCAAATAAACACCTAAAACCATTCTACCCAGGAAAGCTCCAATAAGTGACCTTTTCTTTTCGCAAAATAGCTATGTAAAAATCCAATTAATACTCCTAGCGCCATGGTGACTGCTCCAAAAGATGGACGCTCAATAATTAATTCTCCCACAGTTGTGCCAACAGCCAAACCATAAATTGCCCAGACGCTAATAATATCCTCTTCTTTTTTAATATGATGTTTTTTCTTTAGATGTTTAACAATTCTATCGATGAGAGTAAGATATTCTTCTTTTTTTTCTATTTCAATTTTATCAGTTAGTCTCGTAATATCCTTCTTGAAATTTTGGCATTGTTCACAATCTAAAGAAAGAACATCAATTTTTTTGATTATCCTAAGAAGCAAATTTAATTTTAAGTTTCTATAAGATTCCTCATTTCTTCTATAGAGATTAATTTTATCCTGTATATCATTACTCCAATTTTCCATTTTTTAACTCCTATTTTTTCACAAGCGAGACGCTTGTGTTGTATTTTTAAGGATGCTCCGCCTGATTAGTTAATCAATTTAGCTAGAGGTTTCCAAATGTGATAGTAAAACATTTCCCCAATATCTTTGCCGATATCCCAAACATCACGGGCAAAAAATATTAAAACGAATATTGTTATTAAGCCTATCAAAACATCTTATTTTTCTATTTTGGATAATCGACTATTTAGTTCTTTCATGATATTCTCCAAATATTCTCTCTTAATCTAAGAGAGAAATCAACAAAACTTTGTTTCCGCAATAAATCCTATTAAATCTATTCCTAAAACAAATTTAACAAGAACCACAATAGCAGTCAGAAAAGTCAGTGAAGAAAAAATGGGTAACATCATTTCGTTTATATTTTGACAATTTTTAGTACAATATCGTCCAAGATCATAGCCTGTAGAAAATAATAGAAGAAAAATAGTGGCTACAATAGCAATTTGGGCAATATCAGGAAGCATTTCGTTACTGTATATTAAAATTACTGCGATAAAAAAAAGCAGGCACCGAATTAACATTTGAAGATTAAGAAAACTTTTTATCCATCCATTCTTCTCTTTCAACAAATTACGTCTATAATGTTTATTTATCAAATAACTTATAAAAAATCCAAAGCACATACTCATTATAGCAATTAAAATTATCTTTCACATCACTACCGCCTCTTTTGGAATGATTTTTTGCTTTTATCTCTTTTATTTGTAATAGCTCTAGAACCGGCTTTATATCCAGCCCAATATAAGCCTATACATGTTGAAGTTATTCCTAACCCCAGAGCAACTTTTGCCACCCATCCCCCATTAATTTTCTCCATTTCTTTTTCACTTAGTTCCTTTTCTCCAATATTCTCTAAACTCATAACATCTGCTTCAAGAACATTAATTATTAAACCACCATATATCCTATGTAGCACCC
>DAOWES010000110.1 GCA_030638385.1 Candidatus Cloacimonadota bacterium
AACAAACTGTCTTGCTCCAATTATGAAGGTTATTACAGATAATTTTAAGGTGGAGTCTGCGTTCATGACTACAGTTCACTCTTACACGGGTGACCAAAGAATCTTAGATTTCCCTCATAGTGATCTTCGTCGTGCTCGCGCAGCAGCAATTAATATCATTCCCACTACTACCGGTGCGGCAGTAGCAACTAGCAAAGTAATTCCTAGTTTGGAAGGTAAAATCGACGGAATGGCGATGAGAGTTCCTACTCCAAACGGATCTTTGGTTGATGTATGCATTACTATTGATCAGGAAGTTACAAAAGAACAAATTAATAAATTGATTAAACAAGCTGCAGATGGCGAAATGAATGGCGTTCTTGAATATACAGATGAGCCAATCGTTTCGGCTGATATTGTGGGAAATCCACACTCATCAATTTTTGACTCTTCTCTGACTATGGTTCAGGGTAAGTTAATTAAGCTTATTAGCTGGTATGATAATGAGTGGGGATATTCAAACAGAGTTGCAGATTTATTGGAAATTATGACAAAATAATTTGTCACCATATTATGGGAGGAAACTCTGAAAACGAATTCGATTTTTCTCATAACAGTTATTGCTGCCGTATTTTTCGGCAGCTTTGCTGTTTTTAGTAAAACGCTTTATGCGAGTAATAAGTTAGTTTTAGAAGCAAAAAAATCTACTGAAAATTTAGTTAGAACAGAATCTATTGCCTGGCAGGAAGATTTTGAAGATGAGCTTAAATGGATCTCTTATGATGCAACCTTAACAGATGCAGAATGGCATCTTAGTTCATATTTAGCCTATTCCGGACATAGTTGGTGGATGGGAGATAAAGATATTGGCGGTTATCTTAACCATGTTTATGTGGTTTTAGATACTGATCCGATTCTGGTGCCGGAAAATGGACATTTAACTTTTAAATTAAATTACAATTGTGAACCTGCGGGATCTGATCCTTCTGTCCCTGAATATAATGGTTGGGATGGTTCTAATGTGCGCATCTCCACTGATGGCGATAACTGGCAAGTGCTAAATGGGGCTCCTGCCTACGAAGCTAGTTCTTTATATAGCTTTGGTGTTGAACATGGCGAAGGTGCCAATGTTCCAGGTTGGTGTGGAACCTCTAATGGTTGGGTAGATGCAGATTTTGATCTTTCTGCTTATAGTGGACAAAAGGTGCAAATTCGCTTTGCTTTTGCTTCCGATTCTGGCACAAACACAACTCATAATGGCGAATATTTTGGTATGATGGTAGATGATATTGTTTTGGGAGATTATTCAAATGATGGATCTAGCCTCGCTATTACTCCCGGAAATTTGGTAGAAGGTGCTGGAGATCATTGGAATATTGTTTCTCCCGGATGCTATTCGGATAAAGCAATTGTTTGCACGGAAAATGGCTCGATTGGTAGTAATTGGTATAACTATCTTGAATCACAAATTATATTTCTGCCAAGTGAAGGTGAACTATCTTTGGATATGATGCTAAAAGGGGTATTTGATGCTCATTCATTTTGGGGATGTGATATTTCCGTGAAATTCGAGGGTATTTGGTCAGATTGGAATAATATTACAAATCTTACCAATGATTCGCAGCAAATTGATTATGTGTTTGGAGCTCCCGGTGAAAACTGGATAAATACTGCTGATGCTTATGATGTTTTCCCGATAGATTTAACTTCTATGGGCGGGAAATTAATTAAATTGCGAGTCTATTTGAAAACTACTGACGCGGCAACAGGCGAAGGCTTGGCGTTAGATGACATTATTATTTCTCAAACAGTCTATCCTAGTGCTGCCCCGGAAAACTTGTTGGGCGAGCTCAATCAAGATTTTAGTGTGAGTTTAACTTGGGATGCAAATTCAGAAGCAGGTTTAATCGGTTACAATGTTTATCGAATTGTGGCTGGCGAATATCAGTTAATCGAAATGATCGATACTACTTTTTATAAAGATACGACTCCTGTTGACGAATCTATCAATAGTTATGCGGTTACCGCTGTATTTTTCGATGATGAAACTGATTATTCAAATTCGGTTTCTATATTTGTTCCTGCCGTTACTGCAAAGATGCTGATAAGTGATGATGGCAGTTCTGAATCTGGTTATATAGCCGGAACATTAAATTCTACAGCAGTTTACTTCAGTACTAAAAGTGCTTTTGTAACACACTTGGAATTGTATATTGAAACTGTTAATACCGGCGCATTAAATATGAAGATATGGGATACAGATGGGGATGGTTTTCCACAAACTGAACTTTCCAGTTTTTATGTAGCGGCGGAAGATCTGATTTTAGGATGGAATTTTATCAATATTCCGGAAGCAAACAGACCTTTTATTGAATCCGGTAATTTTTGTGTAGGTTTGTTTGAACTTGCCAATGCCAGTGCAATTGGTTTTGACGAAAGCTCTTCGGGATTTAGTTATTCCAATGAATCAGGTTCTTGGGAAGTTTTAGCGGGAAGCCTAATGATTCGAGCTCTTGTTGATGAAGATGCTATGGAAACAATAGATGAGCAGATCAATTTGGTAGATTTTAAGCTTGGGAATTATCCAAATCCTTTTAATCCAACTACAACGATAAAATTTGAAACCAAGAATTCACACGAATTAACTCAAGTTGTAGTGTTTAATGTAAAAGGTCAGAAAGTGAAAACTTTGGTTAATTCTAAATTGAATGCAGGAAATCATAGTGTGGTTTGGAATGGAAAGGATGACAATAATAGTTCCGTTTCATCCGGTATTTTTTTCTATAAATTAAATGTAGATGGAAAAACTGTGGCTAGTAACAAAATGCTACTAATTAAATAATGTAATCTAAACTTTAAATAGTGAAGAAAATAATAATGGCCTGCATTCTATATGGAATGTGGGCTTTTTTTTTATTATTAGATGGGGAAATAATAGGCTACAATAACCATTGTCGCGTTCGGGAGAAGTTAGAAAATCGGAATTAGCAGAATTTAATTTATCAAAGATTATAATTACAATATTTTTTTCAACATCTCTCTTGCATCCGCGCTTAAAAACAAAAAAAGGTGAATCTTAAGTAAGATCCACCTTTAAGACAATTATTCAATAAATATAATTATGCCATCTCAACGTTGTAAGTTTCACGCATTTCATTTACTTTGTTAGTATATGTTTCGCGTTGTTTTGTACTTAAAAGTTGATTTTTAGCTTGTTGTTTCACGTCTTCAAATTTAACTTCAGTAGCATCTTGCTTCTCCTTTAATCTGATAATATGATATCCAAACTGAGTTTTTACAGGATTTGAAATCTCTTCCTTTTTCAGATTGAAAGCTACTGCGTCATATTCCGGAACCATTTGACCTTTTGGATATGATCCCAATTTTCCACCATTATCTTTTGAAGGGCATTTTGAATGAGCTTGAGCTGCTTCTTCAAAAGAAATTTCATTATTGCTGATTTTTGCATGAATTTCTTGGCATTCTTCTTCTGTCTCTACCAAAATGTGGCTAGTGTCAGCTTTTGCAGGTGAAGAGAATTTCGCTTTGTTTGATTCAAAGTATTCTTTAACTTCTTTATCTTCAACCTCAATTGAATTTACTAAGTTGTTAATATTAACTTGAGTTAAAATAACCTCTGTCATTTTAGCTAATTCAACTTTAAATTCATTAGTTTCATTAACTTTATTTGCTTTTGCGTCTGCTAAAAACAGATTTTGATTTATAAGCTCTTGCAGAATGTGTTTTTTGCCCTCTTCATTTTGAAATTGAGCTGCTTGTTGTGGTCCTAATCCTTGAATAAAACTATCTACGTTTGCTTGAGTTATTTCAATACCTTCTACAGTTGCTAATATTTTGTTTTCCATATAATCTCCTAACTATTTTTTTAAGACAGAAAAAAAATGCAAAAGAGATGTGTCAAACTCTATCTAATGAAATAGATGGCTCATTTGTTTTTTTATAAATGAGTTCACTATAAAAACCCCTAATTAAGTAAAAAGCCGGTGTAGGTATCGTTTTTCTAAAGCAAAGTCTTTATATTTCTAGCTTGAGATAATGTCTTAGAATTGATATTTGGGCTTTGTTTTTCGTGATCATCCGTGTTAATTCGTGGAGAAAGACTTTTTAAAGTGGATTCATAAATGGTTTAGAGGCAAAGTTCTTTGCCGAGAACGATATTTTAAGACCTCGTCTTTCCGCCAAATGTTTACCAGCCTCTGGATGGCTGGTAAACCTCAATGAGACGAGATGGGAAAAGAGGAACCACAAAGGCTCGAAGGCACTAAGAGCACAAAGAAGATATGTTATTGTAATTTAGACAAAGACAAATTAATTTTTAGGGAACTTCGTGTCTTAGGGATTTCGTGGTGAAAAAAAACAAGTTACCACAAAGGTTTATAAGCCAGCCAAAGGCTGGTAAATCTCAATGTGACGAATTGTTTTTGTTGTAATATTGACTGAATAATCCGTAGGATTTTATTTCTTTTGTGCCTTCGCCCCCCCCTCCCCAAGAAATTAGGACTAGACATATGAGAAAATTGTAAATTTTATTGCACCACAAATTGATGAAGGAGATATCTTATCAAAAATAAAACAGATTTTACCATTTCGATGAGCAAGGCAAATATACTGTCGATTCCAATATTAATAGCCATTGTGGCTGTGTTCGTGGGAGCTTATTGCATATTTCACAATACGCAGAATTGTTTTGAGGAACTTTTTTCCAAATATCTTTTCTTACAATATTTTATCCCAATATTCCTGATTGGATGTTTTGTGCACGAATTTTTACACGTGGCAGGTTTTTGGATATTTGGCAGAATTAAATTATCTGATATAAAGATTGGAATTATGTGGAAGTCTCTTACGCCCTATGCTCATTGCAAAAAGGTTGTTTCGGCTAGAAGCTATCGGATAGCTTTGCTGTTGCCATTTTTTATTATGGGAATTGTGCCCTTTGTTGTCAGTTTAATTTTGGGGATTGCTTGGTTAAATGTGTATGCAATTTTATTTGCTGCATTAGCGGGCGGTGATCTTCTGGTATTTATAGTTATTAGAAAAGTCAAAGGACAAACATTGTTGGAAGATCATCCCACGCAATGCGGTTGTGTGGTTTACGGAGAGTAGT
>DAOWES010000010.1 GCA_030638385.1 Candidatus Cloacimonadota bacterium
AAAATAATGATTACCAATGTAATCTTTTTTTAATGTATATTTTTGCACTTTTTTTGAACTAATCTTTTGGTACCCAAAGGAACAACTTTGCAGAAGAATTGTATTGATTTGTAGTGTTTTTTATTAGAAGCAAGTTTATCTTAAATCAATCTGATTAATGATTATATTATTTCCGGAGAAGGAGATATTGAATATATTATAGCCGGCATTGCCGGCTGGTTTTGTGAAAACAAGGAAATGCTGTATATTGTTGATTGGATGAGAAAGTACAGAATCAAAATTTGGCAATTTTCTAATAATGGCAAAGAAGCCAATAAAATGTTTTCATATTAATTTCAGGATTGTTACAAATCTAAAGTCACAAGAATAATTTAGTAATATGAATTAGATAACTGTATTTAAACAAAAGAATTGAATCAATTATTTCTAGGATTTTTTTTGTTTATTATTACAATTCACTATAAAAACTTAACCAAGTAAAAAGCTAGTGTAGATATCGTTTTGATCGAAATAGATATCGTTTTGCTAAAGCAAAGCCGAATCTTAGCTGATTCGTAGCCGACTCCCGAGATCGTTTTGCAAGCAAAGCCGACTCGTAGTTAATTTGTGGGTAAAGATTTTTCATTACATTCATAAACAACATTACAGGATCATAGTTTTTTTTTAAACTTTTTGGGATCTATATTTTCTGCCAAATCTCTTTAATGAAAATAAGGTAACTTAAATGTATTAAAACAGTTAAATTATAAATAATCATAGACAATAACTCAGAGCGATTATTTTTGACACATAAAAATAATATAACTCGGGAGTTTAAGGTATGTTGGAAGAAAAAAAAGTTAACACAGAAGTAATGGAAGAAACAGTTCAAACAGAAGCTGTTGCAGAAGTTGAAGAAGTTATTGAAGAGTCACAAGTAGTTGAGGTAGAAGAAGAACCTGATTTTGAGCAAATGCTTGAGGAATCTCTTGTAAATATACAAAAAATCAATGTTGGCGACAAGGTTGAGGGAGATATTATTAATATCACCGATTCACTCATTTTTGTATCTCTTGGCGGAAAACTTGATGCTTATGCAGAAAAAGTAGATTATGCTAATAGAGAAGGTGAACTTGATCTTGAAATTGGTGGAAGAATTGAAGGTTATGTGGTAAAAATATCTGAAAATGAAACTATTATCTCAAAAAGTTTGGTATCTGTAAATAAGCGTGTATTATTAGATGCGTTTGAAGAAAAAATTCCTGTTCAAGGAAAAGTAAGTTCCATGATTAAAGGTGGATTTACTATTGATATCAGCGGAGTAAGAGCTTTTTGCCCACTTTCTCAAATAGATCTTGGTGTTGTGTCTGAAACTAAAAAATATATTGGAACCACATTCGATTTTCTCGTAATTGATTTCCAACAAAATGGTCGTAATATAGTTGTTTCTCGCAGAAAAATTTTAGAAGCAAAAAGAGATGAATTAAAGAAGGAAACTTTAAGTAAACTTGAAGAAGGATCAATTGTAACAGGTGTAGTTAGCAGACTTACAAACTTTGGTGCATTTGTAGATTTGGGTGGTATTGATGGTTTACTTCATATCTCTGAGTTTTCTTGGAATAGAATCGAATCTCCAAATGAAATCCTTAATATTGGTGATGAAGTGGAAGCAAAAGTTCTCAAAATTAAGAGTAATAAGATCTCTCTTAGTATGAAAGCTCTTCAAGAAAATCCATTTGATCTCGCAATCAAGGAATTGAATGAAGGTGATGTAATTAATTGTCGCGTACTTAGAAATTTACCATTTGGTGCTTTTGTAGAGATCAAGCCAGGAGTTGAAGGACTTATCCCAATTTCTGAAATGGCTCGCGGTCGCAGAATCAGTAATCCTTCTGAAGTAGTTACTGAAGGTGAAATGGTAGAAGCTCAAATTCTTAAGATTAAGCCAAATGCAAGAAAGATTAGTCTTTCTCTCAAAGCTCTTCAGCCTGATCCTTGGGATGCTGTTTGTGCAGAACTGAATAAGGGTGACGTGATTACTGGTACAATCGAAAGTATTGCTAATTTTGGTGCTTTTATCAGAGTAGCTGAAGGCGTTTCTGGTTTGCTTCCAAACGTAAAAATGAAACTTATCAAGCTTATGCTTACAAAAGAAAACATTGGAGAAGAGCTTCAGGTAAGAATCGCTAATGTTGATTGTAGTGCAAAGAGAATCTCTTTGGAACCTTCTGAGTTACCTGAAGGTGCAGTAAAAACATTTGAGCCAAGAGATGATTGGCGTAAATATAAGAAAGAAAAATCTCAGGAAGTAGATGAAGATAATC
>DAOWES010000124.1 GCA_030638385.1 Candidatus Cloacimonadota bacterium
TTAAGATTAAGTTGTGAAGGATTTTGTTGATGGAACTGAAAATCGGAGAAAGTAAATTGGGTAAACTGTTTTAATTTAGCTAATATATTTTTCTCGTTTTCTTTTAATCTAACCTTCATCAACTCTGCTATATATCCATTAATACTCTCCAAAATCTAACTGTGTCATTTATTGCAAACAACTTTTTTGGGATTATGGTGTCAAATACTTTCAGCTAATTATGATGAAAAAAAAACGCTCTGCTAATATGATTAACTGAGCGCTTTTACTTACGATATGCTTTTTAAAATATCTTCAAAACTAGGGAAATGCCAATTAGTATTTCTAGCCGGAAATATTCTTCATCAAATTTTGCTATTTTTATGAATATTTAAAATGAACATTTCAAAGAAATGCGATCACTTTAATGAGAACTCCTGCTTCCTTTTAATTAATCGGCTTTTTGAAATATCTTACCTATTTTATAACCATCAACTGCACTAGACATAATTCCGCCAGCATAACCTGAGCCTTCTCCAATTGGGTAGAGATTTGTAAATCCTATTGCTTCAAAAGATGCTCGATCTCTAGTAATGCGGATTGGTGACGAAGTGCGGGTTTCAGGTGCGATGAGGGTTCCATTTTCAATAAAACCGGGAGCAGTTTTGTCAAATTTTGCCAGACCTGTTTTCAAAGCTGAATAGATGAATTTTGGGAATATTTCATTTAAGTCTGCATTGTAGGTAAGAGGGCGATATGAGGTGGGTACAAGACCTTTGCTTTCCGATTTCGTCATGAAGTCACTAGCTTTTTGCACCGGTGCATAATATGGCTTATCAGGATTATAACAAGCAGATTCCAGCATTCGTTGGAAATGCATTCCGGCTAAAGCATCTTTGCCGAAATCTTCCGGCGTAACGGAAGTTACTATCGCGCTGTTACTATAAAAATTTTCACGTTTTGAATAGCTCATGCCATTGGTAACTATTTGTTCAGGTTCGGAAGAGCTGGCAATTACTTCACCTCCCGGGCACATGCAAAAACTATATATCCCGCGATTTCCAAGTTTGGCGGTTAATCGATATGTTGCTGCACCTGTAATGGAAAGGTCAGTCTTTTTTCCATAAAATGAGTCATTGATGAAGTCTCTAGAATGTTCGATTCTAAAGCCAACCGCAAAAGATTTACTTTCAATGTTTATTTTTTCCGAAAGCATTTCAAATGTATCTCTGGCAGCATTACCAATTGCTAATATAATAATCTCGGGTTTATACCAAGTATCATTTATGCATACTCCTGATATTTTGTTATCGGAAGTTTTAAAATCTGTGAGTTTACTGTTGAAATGAAACTTGCAGCCTTTATCTTCTAAATATTTTCGTAATTTAGTAATAATTTGTTTTAATCCATCTGATCCTAAATGGGGCATAGCATCTACTTTAATGTCTTCATCAGCACCAAATTGGATAAGCTTATCAAAAACTTGATTTGTGTAATGGTCGCGTCCTCTTGCAGTTAGCTTACCATCGGAAAATGTTCCGGCTCCACCTTCACCAAATTGCACATTGCTTTCTGTGTTCAGTTCTCCGCTTTCCCAAAAATTTTCCACTGTGTCGGTTCGTTTGGCAATTGTTTCACCACGCTCAAAAATATAGGGCGTGAAACCTTGTTCTACCAGTGATAATGCCGTAAATAATCCGGCGGGACCTGCTCCGATAATAAACGGATGTTTTTCGCTGATTTGCTTGCTTGGCAAGATTGCTGTAGCTTTGGTTTCAAATTTATCAATCTCGGAATTTTTGGGGAATTTCCCGGTAATGTCAGCTAAAATTGTATAGTTGAACTTGAGTCTGCCACGTTTTCTGGCATCGATAGAACGACGAATTATCTCAACCGAGTTAATCTGAGATTCATTAATGTTTACCTTTTTCGCAAGGTGATATCTGATATTACGCTTATTGGTTATATCTACTAATATATTTCTAATTATATACATAATTTAATCCTCCAATTTCGTGAGTGATTCTTGGGATTGTCTATATTTGTCAAGTAACTTGCAACTAAGTTGTCAATTTAGTCACCAATAAATGCGAAATGATAAAATTCTGTCATCGCGAGTGAAACGTAGTGGAATCCTTCGTCTTTCAAAGGAACTCTTCTTGCTACTACTAACGAAGAATCTACCTAGAAATGGTGTATCATTTCAACTATAGATATTTCATGAGAACAGCGTGAGAGAACTCCTCAACCATGCCAAAGGCAGGTAAATGTGACGAAATGGGAAAAGAGGTTACCACGAAATCCCTAAGACACGAAGTTCCCTAAAAATTAATTTGTATCTGTTTAAATTACACTCACATATCTTCTTTGTGTTCTTAGTGTCTTCGGGCCTTCGTGGTGAAAATAAAAATAGGTTACCACAAAAAGCGATCTCGTCTTTCTGAGGATATCTTCTTGCTGATTCCCGCGAAGAATCTACATATATAATTGTACCTTGATTCGAAATAGACATTTCATGAGAACTGCGTGAGTGAGCCCCTCAACCATGCCAAAGGCAGGTAAATGTGACGAGGTTTATTCGAGGCGTAATAGGTTTAAACTCATTTATTGAGTTTTTCAATTCGTGAATGCCTTGCTTATTTTCCAAATCACGGTTGACAACAAATGAGCTAAAACAATTTAGTGAATTACTAAATCACAAGGAATACAGTAAATAGAGGCTTTGAAGCATGATAGCAGTATATATTGATAAAGACATAGGACGATTTGAAAATGGAATTAAATATACATTTGATTTTATTTTTAAGACTCTTGGCTATGAATTCAAATATATCAAGACAACACGAGAAATATTATCGAATGATATTTTAATATATTATGGGGTTGTTCATCCTTCGGTGTATGAAGCTTATGAAATTATATTTCGTAAAATGATGTTTTTTATTCCATTTGAATCTGAATTATATGACTTTAAAACTTTAGCCGCGACAAAATTGCGAAATAATGTGGTGGAAGTAGAATCTGAAATTCCTATATTTTCGACAAGAATCATCGAGAATGAACTCAAGGCTGAAGAATATAGAGGGCTTCATTATTATTCCTTCGGCTACGATCTTATCGGGAATATTTTTTTTCATTTGAATAATGGAGCTGAAGAGATTCTACATGATGAAGGGAATAATCCTTTTGAGCCATATTTCGAAAAACCATTTGTTAACTATTTATTGAAAAATCTGGAAAAGGCCATCACTCAAGCTTATGGAGGACAGCAGAGATATTTTTTGATTAAGAAAGAGATGTGGCCGGCAGGAGAAAAATTGGCTGTCGCTGTTTCCCACACCATAGATTCTTTGAAAAAATGGGATATGAAATCAATTCTGAAATCTACCTTATTCAATTTTCTGCATTTTTATAAAGTTAATTATATTTTTCAACAGTCAATTAGCATAGCTAAATACCTGTTAACTAATTTCGAAGAATATTGGACGTTTGATACAATTTCCGAAATAGAAAATGAGAAACAGATAAAGAGTACTTTTTTCTTAGGAGTGGAAGACGATTTTTTTGATTATGATATCGAAGATGAAGACCTTAGCGGTGAAATAGATAAAATTTTAAACAGGGATTGTGAAATTGCACTTTTGGCACCTGAGCATTCTTTGCGAGAAGATGTTCATGGCTCTCATAAAAAAATAATTTCTTCAATTTCTAATGATACGAAAATTGGAGTTCGTCAGCAAAATCATAGTTATAATCAAGTGATCACTTCGGAATTTCATGAGAAAAATCATTTTCATTATGATTCTTCTCAATACCATTCTCAGGTTTTCGGTTTCAAAAATGGCATATCTACTCCCTATAGAATTTATCGAATAATGGCGTCAGATCTTCAGGATGAAGTGTCTATTAATGCAATCTCGAATCATCTTGAAATTCCCCTTGCGTTTTCCTCGGAACTATTGAAACTTTCTCAATTCAAAAAATTACCGTATGACAAAGCTAAAAGAATTGTGGATGATCTTATTGAAAACACCAAAAAAGTTAATGGCTTATTTGCCTTTGATATTACTACATCTAGCTTCGCAGATATCAACTATTGTGAAGACCTCTTCTCATATATTTGGGAAAAAATCTCTCAAGAAAAATCGTTTAAAGGAACTATTGGTGAAATTGCCACTTGGTGTAAGAAACGTGAAGCAGTTTATATTCGAGAGAAAAATCGTCGTCTAAATATTTATTTTCCATATTCATTTGAACGTTTCACTATTTCGATTATTGGAGATTTTCAGATTGCCGTAATTGATTATAACGATGCTGAAGTGTTTGGAGATAGAATAATTTTTAGAAATGTTCAGCCTGATACAAATGTAACTGTTATTTTGGAAGCAGTCGATAATGATAAAGAGAGGACAATTGAATAAAACATACAGAAAAGTATTAATGATTTCCTATTATGCACCTCCAATAAATACGCCGGCTGCAATTCGAGTGGGAAAATTTGCTAAATATTTTCCGGAATTTGGTTGGAAAGCAACCATTCTTACAGTGAAAGATCTGGATTATTATCAAAAAGACCCAGCATTATTTACTGGTGTGAA
>DAOWES010000151.1 GCA_030638385.1 Candidatus Cloacimonadota bacterium
AATAAATTGAACTCTTCTAAAAATGCAGGTTTACAGCTTTTTTGGTTTTTATTCACATATACTTTTGAAAGTAATTAAATAAATTTTTGGAGAAAAAAAATGCACATCAATGAAACTAAGAGGAGAATTTTAGTTTACGTTTTTATTAATTTCAACTCCAATTTATTAAAAGGATATTCATAATTGATAATTTAATCTTTTGTTTGATGAACTCCTAAAAAAGAGAAATTTGTCATCGTGAGCCGTTGAATGCGTAGTTTTTTACAAAAAACAGCATTGGAGACGAAGGATATTGCAAGATAAGAAGTTAAAGAATTCTTCGTCTCCGCTCAGAATGACAGCATTTGAGGATTTTAGGCTTTTCTAAACCCCTAAGCTGTCCCCATTTACAAGGGGACAGTTTGGGGGATCTTGGGTTTTATTTTTCGTGATCATCCGTGTTAATTCGTGGACAAAGATTTTTTAAAGTGGATTCAAATATTAAATTATCAATTTTGCAAAACTCATTTAAAAGGATATCTAAAAACAATAACTTACAAAAGCAGAAAAATAACTACCGCCATGTACTGTTTTATCAGTTGAAGAAATCTCAGAAAAAGCATCGCCATTAATTGAATAATCTATCGGAATAATTTGAGAAGCTAAAATTGTAAAACCTAAATATTTATATCTGAAATTAGAATTTAACTGCAAATGGAACAAAGCATCCACATCAAATTCCGCGTGGTAATGGTGCTGAGTTTTATCATTTAGCAACAAACCCGGAATCACCCATTTCCCTTCTGTATATACAATATCGCTATTATTAAATATGTGATAATAATCAAGATTAAACTTTAGCGGAATTTTTTTTAATTTTTTGCAATATGATAAAAAAGGCATTGTTAAATTAATATCATTTTTTTTTATAAATGTTTTCGAGCCAAAAAAGAGACTGTAAAATCCGATAAAAGGTTCTGCATCAAAATAGCCTCGCGCATCTTGCCAAACGTTTATACCGGTAACACCAAAAGCAAGCTCACGCCAGCTACTACCCAAAGAGTAATGAAGAAAATTAATCCCATTCAATTCACAAAATTTTTCATCCGTTTTAACTAGATCTGCTGAGAATTTACCAAAATCAACTCTGATATCAAAAAGAGAAAACAAGCGAGATTCTCCCCCAATAATTCCACCCGATATTTTATTTTGAAAACCATTACTTTTTTCATTTCCGAATAATCTACTTAAATAAAATTTGCCATACTTACCGCGAAACGTAGTAGATAATTGATTTATCGATATTGGGATTACCCCGGAGAACTTATCAATATTATAACTAAGCTCATTTTTTATATGTTTAAACGAGATTGAGTAATCCAAATTTTTAAATTTATGAGATGTTTTAAAATTAAAGTTATTTGAAATTAAAGCGATTTCATCATCTATTGCACCAATAGAATTAGTATAAAGATTTGCCTTTTTCCAATTAATTTCAGATCTATTTGGTAAATTCTGTTTGAAATTAGACTTTACTGAGAAGGAATATGAATTCCAATATTGCTTTTCCCCGGAACTGTTTTTATAGTAATAATAATCATAGAAATCTGAGTTTAAACCAACATTATAATCATGGTCGGAAAATTGCGGTAAAACAATATCTATCAAAGAAATAGCATACAGCTGGGCAAACAGAAACCAACTGATGAGAAAGATATTTATTTTTGATAATTTCATAGAAAAATCCCCTTAACATTAATAAAGGTGTGTATGAAATTTTCATTCACACACACCTTTTCATATTATTCACTCCGCCACTTAGCGGCTAAACTACTATTTATCAATTCCCAAAAGATCAAACCATTTGTCTCTATCCATACCCGGGAAAATTCCATTTAGAGTATAATCCGGAAAATATGGCATCTCATTTTCCACGTCGATGGCTGTTCCTGTTTCATCAACCAGTTCAAGCGGTTCAACCCAACTATCGTAATAATGAGATTCCACAGTCATTACACTATCAACATGAATCAATTGCTCTTGAAAATAGAATGAATAAGTACCACCACCCCAATATTGTTCATCTTCCCAATAATCTTCATTTACCCAATCTTCTTCCGGAAGCCAATTGTGCAAAGGTAAATAATCTTTCATATTTTGTAGCCCGGGATTAAACATTCTAGAAAAATCGATGGTTAATTCCACTTGAATTCCATCACCATGCAAATCTTCATTAAAAGTTACCGGCCCATCTAAGAGAGTCTCTACCCAGCTAATAATATCATCCACTGTCTGCCAGTCTGATGCGAAATTTGGTGCATCTTGTATATTATTAATATCATTATTCCATTGGGTAATATAATCGAATTTGATAATATCATCACTTTGATCATCTGTTTCACTAGAGACATAATCAACTACATTTTGAAGATCATACAAAATAGCTTCCAGATCCGATTTAATCTCATTTGGTAAATTACCGGAGCGGAAAGTTCCAAAGCCAGGACGATCAGCAATATTGTATTTGAGTATATGAAATAATAAAGAATCATTTTCTACCGAGTTATCTTGATATTCCAATGTAAGTATCTGTCCAACCGGTTCGTAGGTATAACTTTCTATTTCATTATAATCACCATTAAAACTTATCTCATCTAGCCAATCATATGTTTTATTTTCATCGAACAGATCAAGGTCATAAAGAGTAATCATTCTCATCGCGGCAGAAACGGCAAAAACACCTGCTCGGAAGACGTAAAGCTCTCCTTTATCCAGCTCTAAAACCTCTGCTCCGGTATTAATCTTAATAACTACCGAATCCGGTAAAGAAACTGCAACCTCTAACGAATTTAGAGAGTTCTCTATTTTTGGCATAACATTATTATCGATATAATTTTGAATTCTAGCAAAAGAGATATCTCCTGCTCTCATTGAATTTTGAAGGTATTTTACATACATCAAAGGTGTATTAACAAGAAATGAGAATTGATTGTTAAAAAGCCTTCCCTCACTAAATTCACTATCAAAATCATCTATAAGCGTCCAGAGATCTTCATCATAATTAATGCTGGCAAGCTCTAAAATAGCCATACCGAAATTTGCTAATGCATTATCCGGAGCCTCTGTCAAAGCAGCCTCAAAGCCAGCTTTTATTTTATTATAATCTGCTTCCGGGAAAAGGTCTTCACCTTGCTGAGGTGTTCCGACAGGTTCTTCTAAATCTAAGAGTTTGTCGTTTAATAGGTCAAAAGCTTCACGAGCTAATTGATCAGCTAATACATCGTCAATCTTGTCAACATCAGTCACTTCATCGCAACCAAATAGCATTATTCCCATAATGATTACGATTAATAATTTTTTAAAAGATTTCATCTTTCCTCCCTGATTTATCATTTCCCATCATTATTTAAGCTTTAGCGTTTCATCCAAAACTTAGCCACATCATCAACGGAACATATCCATCTTCCTTTATTTCTGTCAAATTTATTTATTCTCCAATATAATTTCCCCCAACCGGGATAATCGATTCGATCGAAAATATGATTATGCCATATTATGGAGATGTGCGAGTGATGTTTTTCGGCAGATTTAAGTAGATCAAAAACTTTCCGTTTAGCTTTTCTCACATCGCCATTTGTTAGTTTAAATAAAGATCTATCTGTAACGACGACGGGGATTTCCAAAACATTAAACGAACGATTTTCTGCAATATTAAATGGGTAAAAAGGATATGATATTCCGGCTCTAAATCCGATTGCTTCATAAAATCCCATACTACTATCAAATTCTATTTTTTCCTTCTCAAGAACGGTAAAGAGATTTTGATAATTGAAATTTAGATATCTCACTCGAAACCCTTTAGCTGAAAAATCAGACATTTTTTCAAGTTCGGAACGTAAATGATCTTCTTGATATCCGGCTTCTTTGGTGCCTTGAAGATTTATCGAAGTATCTTTTAGAATCTGTACAAGTTGCTTTTTAGATGCGTCGTCGGAAAAATAGTTCATTCGTTTATCGGGAAATTGATCATGCGTAAGAATGAAAAATGATGAAGCTGCTTTGATATTTTTTTCGTGTCTAATCACTAAGCGTAATATCAAAGTAGTATCAAACCATTTCATGCCAATTTTTTGAATAAAAAGACGAATTATTTTAAATAAATTTTTCTTACTAAAAAATTTATCCTTTCTTGCTCGTAGAGCTTCGATATGTTCATCTGTCCAATATTTCCAATAATCGATATTATGCGATAATGAGAGGGCAAAATTGTTGTTATTTTCCCAAATATTATCAACAACATAATCAGATAAAATATTCACAAGCATTCCTTGTAGAATTTCACAATATCTATCTACAACCGGAATTTCAGTGAATCCATGAATATATTGTAACGAAGCAGAGTGCTGGAAAAAATTTGAAGGCTCGATTAATTTTTCGGAAGCATACTCCTGCCAGCAAGATAAAAAATAGAAAGCAGATGAGATAATATCTTTTCGCAATTCTGCGCTCTTTGCAGTATAGTGCGTTATCTTCCCCTGTTTGGAAAATAAAAATGGGATATATTCATCACCATATTTCACCAAATTGGCTTCATCTTCATTATATAATTTCCGCTTTGAAAAAAAATCTGCTGCTTCCGGATTATGATAAATATTAATGGGATATTTATCGGATGTTTTTTCTCCATAATAGATATGAATATTCTGCATCGTAAATTCGGTGAAAAATTGTGTTTTTTTTCCTAAGATTCTAAAAATTGTTTCAAACACATATTTTGCTTTTGGCGTAAAACTCTCTTTTGTATTGATGAAGATATTTATTTTTTCCATTATTAATCCTGATTTCTAATTATCTTAATTGCTTCGATTCCAACCGTTTTTTTAGCAGGATACAAAGTGGTAACATAACTTATAATTATCACAAGTATGGGCACTAAGATAAAATCGCTAACTCGAATTTCCACAGGCAACCAAATCAAGGGAAAACCTGCCACCGGAATACTGATGAAAGGATATAATTTTTGAGTTATCAAAATAATTAGCGACAATGCTAAACCAATAATTGTCCCCAGACTTCCCAGAATAGTTCCAATTAATATAAATACTTTGCTAATCTCCTTATCGGTAGCACCCAAAGCTTTTAGAATACCGATTTCCGAGCGTTTTTCAGTTACCAATTTTATAAAATTCCCGATCATATTAAAGGAAGCGATCACGATCATCAACCCTAAGACAAAGAACATTACAGCTTTCTCCATCTTAATAGCGTTAAAGAGGTTAGATTCAAACACACTCCAATCTTCCACCTCATAATCTGCACCTAAAGTTTGTTGAATTTGTTCTGCTGTTTTCCATGAGTTTTCCACGTTTTCAGTAGCCACATCTATACGGTCAACTGCTTCGGAATATCCACTAAAAAATTGACCATTTTTGATAGAAACAAACGAATATAGGCTGTTAAATTCCGGCAAATCGGAGCTTATAATTCCCACAACTTTTAGTTTTTTACTTTTGGGCATTAATCCAAATGGAGTGGGAATGGTGCCAACCGGAGAACTTAGCGTAACATATTCTCCCACGGTAGCTTGCAGATCAATCGACATTCCCAGACCCAAGATAATACCATCTTCTTCCAAATCTTGTGCACTTGGATTTCCCACTACTACATTATGCAATACTTTGGCAATTTCCCGATATTTCACCAGATCGATGCCATTACAAACAGTGGCAACAATTTTATTCTGTTTCTGTAGCATCAGCTCATTATCACAAATCGGCGCTACAGCCCTAACCCCCGGAATCTTTTCTATCCGGGAAATCACATTTTCATATTGCGAAAGTGGATGATAATCTTTTGTCGCAATGTGAATTTCTGCTTTGGAACCAATCACTCGGTCACGCATATCGCTATCAAATCCATTCATCACAGAAGAGATAACCAACAAAGAAAAAACACCAATAATAATCCCGAATAATGAAAGCATATTGGAAAAGGTAAAAAGAACTTTGTGTCGCCCTTTTAAATATCTAAAAGCAATTTTGGAATAATATAACATATCTAAACTCTCTAATGTTTTACTTTTTGAAGAAAAATTATGAGTAATAATTATTCAGTCAATGATGTTTTGATTAATTATGATATTTCGCTACGAATAATAGAGCACTATACCAGATTTTATTTTCAAATTAGATTAAAGTTAAATCCATTTTAAAAAGTCTTTGTCCACGAATTAACACGGATGATCACGAAAAATAAAGCCAAAAAAAAACGGAGCAGAAATCTACTCCGTTAAAAATAATATATCGTTTTTTTTATTCCGGTTTCATGGTTGGGAATAAGATAACTTCTTTGATTGAAGTGTTATTGGTAAATAGCATTACTAAACGATCGATACCAATACCAAGACCACCTGTTGGCGGCATGCCATATTCAAGTGCTTCGAGGAAATCTTCATCTACCACATTTGCTTCCACATCACCCATCTCACGCAATTTTGACTGAGCCTCCAATCTAGCTCGTTGGTCAATCGCATCGTTCAACTCTGTAAACGCATTTCCATATTCATTTCCCACAATGAAAAGCTCGAATCTTTCAACCAAGTTTGGCTCTCCCGGTTTCCCTTTGGCCAATGGTGAAACTTCCTTTGGATAATCTGTCACAAAAGTTGGCTGAATAAGCTTTGGTTCTACAAAAGTATCAAAAAGTTCAGTAATCAATTTACCCGGTCCGGCATTTTCATCTACTTCAACATTTTTTTCTACGCAGAATGCTCTGATTTTTTCAAGGTCAAAATCTGAAGCATCGAATCCGGTTTGCTCTTTGATAAGCTCAGTCATCGAAGCACGACGCCAAGGTTTTGCCAATGAGATATCTGTTCCTTGGAAATTGATGGTTTCTTCTCCCAACACAGTCATCGCCATGTGGTGAATCACATTTTCGGTAAGATCCATCATTCCATCTAAATTTGTGTATGCTTGGTAAATTTCCACAGCCGTAAATTCGGGATTATGAGTTTTATCCATACCTTCATTACGGAAGTTTTTGCCAATCTCATAAATACGTTCAAAGCCACCCACCATCAGGCGTTTCAGATATAATTCTGTGGCAATCCTAAGGTATAATGGCATATCCAAAGTATTATGATGAGTAATAAATGGACGAGCATTTGCGCCACCATAAAGCGGTTGCAAAATTGGAGTTTCCACTTCTAAGAATCCATTATTATCAAGATAATTACGCATTTCACGAATCATCTTAGCACGAATTTCAAAATTACTCTTAATCTCCGGATTTAAGAGAAGATCAAGATAGCGCTTACGATAGCGCAATTCGATATCACTAAATTCATCATAACGCATTTTTTTCCCATCAACAATTTTTTCCTTTACTACCGGAATCGTCCTGAGGCTTTTCCCCAAAATTGTCACCTGAGAAGCTCGAATAGAATATTCACCTCTTTGCGTTATGAAGCACTCTCCTGTAATCTGTACAAAATCACCCAGATCAAGTAATTTGAATATTTCAAAATTCTCTTCACCAACTTTATCTTTTCTTACAAATAACTGAATCTTGCCTGTATCATCTGAAAGATTACCAAAGCCAACCTTACCCTGACGACGCATAGCGTTTAAACGCCCGGCAACCGTCACCACCTTTTGTTCCGCTACGAATTCATCCTGATTCTCAGTAAGTTGGATAATTTTGTGTGTTCTCTCACTATGTCCCGGATATGGATCTATTCCCAAATCCTGAAGCTTTGTTAACTTCTCTCTTCTTACAGCAATAAGCTGATTCATGTTTCCCATAAGGCTATATCTCCTGTTTTTTCAGTGAGTTCCGAATATTATTGAGTGGTCTTTGTGTCAAGAGAAGAGTCTAGCACAAAGATGAAAAATAGAGCTCCCACGAATTATCATAAATTTACTCTAATTAATTCGAATAATGAGCCTACTATAAAAAAGCCATTAACTACTGACAGACACAGAAAAAGCCGAAGGCGATGATTGCAATCATCGCCTTCGGCTTTTAAAATCACCAATTGAAATTATAGGAAAAACCAATTAATAAACCGGGATCATTAAAGCCAATTAGCAATTTCCCATCTTCTTCTTTTTTACAATAAAGATATCGAAATTCGGCATATCCGCCAAATTTCCAAAAAAGTTTCATTTTAAGGCCGGCAACCGAATTTAACATTACATATCCGTCATCTCCGCTCCCAAATCTTTTGGGAACTTCCAACCAACCTACGCCAAGACCGCCATAGAGCTTTGCACGTCGGCATTCACAAAGGGAAAAGTTATAAAGCAGATAACCAATTGTGGCATTTTTGATCTCATAATAATTAGTTGGATTTGCCGATTTAGTGTAATATTCTGATGCTAAAGAGAAGGTGAAAGGAGAAAATTCCGTGGTATAATCTACAGCTATTTGTCCACCACCCAAAGCATTATCTTCCGCCCGAAAATCTCGAAGACCACCTTGCGCTAAACGAATGCTGATACCATAAGCGAAAAGCTGTGAAAACATAAATAAAATTATTATAAAGCCAACTACTCTTTTCATATTATCCTCCTACATATATCTATTATTTTTGGCGGAAAGACGATAACTTTTTTTTTCACCACGAAATCCATAAGACACGAAGTTCCCTAAAAATTAATTTTGTATCTGTTTAAATTACACTCACATATCTTCTTTGTGTTCTTAGTGTCTTCGAGCCTTCGTGGTAAGCTCTTTTCCCATTTCGTCTCATTGAGGGCATTCTCTCACGTTGTTCTCACGAAATGTCAATTTGGATTGAAGAAAATGAGATCCTTTCCCGATAAATCGGGACTCAAGCTTGCTGATTGAACTTTACATTTTAGACAATTTATCTATTCGAATAATTATTTAATCATCAATTTTAGAAAAACAGGACGATGATCGGTGAGATATTTATATCTGGCATCATCACCACCTTTCATGAATTTAGCTAGAGGGATCACGCGAATTTCTGAACCGTTTGTTTCAAATTCATCAAAAAGTTCATTTGTGATAATAATATGATCGAGATGACTACGATATTCCCAATATGGATAAGACCAATCGGACATTGAATCATTGGCAATTTTAATATCGACAAATTGGTAATTTTCCGGATCATTCAAAATACCGGAAAAGACGTTATCTTTCGGTGCATCAGCAAGATTATCATTCAGGTCACCCAGCACAAAGACTTCTTCATCTGCCAAGTTTCTATCGACATATTCTTTTAGGAGTTGCATCGCTCGCTTACGGCGTTTTTCATTTTTTTTCCCGGCTTTGGCTTTTAAATGATTATTAATAACCACATAATCTTCATTTGCGTAGGTAAACTCCATCACAAGAGGTTTGCGCGGGAATGGTGAATGATACTTTTCGTCATCAGCATAAATTTCATAAATGTTTATTTGAGAAAGGATAGCAGATTTATACACAAAAGCTAGGTTCAAATTGCAAACACTTGTATTGGCTCGATAACCTTGCCAGCCATCTTCCGGATCTTCAGTTTGCAATATTTTTATTACTTGCTCAAAGTGCTTAGCCGATTTTATCTCCTGCAAACCAATCACATCGGCATCAATTGCCATAATCGTGTTCGCTGCTAATTCAACCGCAAATTTATGTTTGGGAAATTTTTGAATATTCCAAGTCATAATATCCAAACTTTTTTCTGATCCCAGCTTGAGGTTATCATATTTTAGCCAGGGCATTTCATCTGCAGTCAAAACAACACAAGCTAATATTAACATTGAAATCAGGAATATTTTTTTCATACTTCCTCCTACATATATCTATTATTTTTGATTGTAAACCGATGACTTACACGAAGTTCCCTAAAAATTAATTTTGTATCTATTTAAATTACACTCACATATCTTCTTTGTGTTCTTAGTGTAAGCCATAGGCTTATAAATCTTCGAGCCTTAGTGGTAAGCTCTTTTCCCATTTCGTCTCATTGAGGCATTCTCTCACGTTGTTCTCATGAAATGTCAATCTTGGATTGAAGAAAATAAGATCCTTCGTCTCCAATGCTGTTTTTTGTAAAAAACTACGCATTCAACGGCTCAGGATGACCGAAACCTGCCTGTCTTTTGCCTTCGCCCTTTCCCGATAAATCGGGACTCAGGGTGAAATATAGTTGAGTTTAATCGTTTTAGCGATACGTTTTAATTCATCGCTATTTCTAAAATCAATTTAGCGGCTGCGAGTAAATCTTCAACTAAGAAATCGGGCATAAAATCCCAATTTTCCCGCTCTTCAAATTCTTTGGCACCTTCACCTGTTTTCACCAATATTGTGGAGAGATGTGAATTTTTCCCAAATCCGATATCAGAATATTTATCTCCAACCATAAAAGACTCATTTATCTTAAAATTATATTTTTGTTTTGCTTGTTTAAACAATCCTATATTCGGTTTTCTATCTTCATGAGCAACGTTATATGGTTCGACACTACCTTCCAGATGATAGGGGGAAACAAAGATATCGTCAATTTTCGCTCCGGATTTGGATAATTCTGTATTCAGCTTAGCATGAACTTTCGCCAAATCTTCCAATGTATAATATCCACGTGCAATACCCGATTGATTTGTAATAACAAACACTAAAAAACCCGCCTCATTCAAAAGTTTAATTGCTTCTGCGGCAAATGGATATAAGTGAAAATCTTCCGGTTTGGAAATATAGCCCTTGAAATCTTGATTTATAGTTCCATCTCTATCGAGAAATACTGCTTTCATAATTATCCTTATATTCTATTTTTTGTGATCTGAGGTTCTAAATTTAAGTTCTCTGGGAAGCTTGATATTAAACAATCTCAATCGATAATTCCAATAATTATTTATCGTTGTATAGCTGTATGTGAAGACAATTTTCCAACAATGAAGATCGCGAGTTAAGGTTAGATTATGAGAAGCTATTTCCTTTGTTTTTAGATTTATATAATTATTATAGGAAACTTCCCAATTATCGGTAATTTTAGCAGAAATCGAACAACGCAGATTGCTGGTATAGTCATTATTTTCATAACTTGTTTTGTTGGTTTGATAATAGTGGTTAAGATTTAGCGACCAATTTTTGTTTCGGCGTTGCATATCATCAAAAGTGTCCAACGTTAACGCCAGATCTTCTGCTTCTAATCCGAGAGTATCAGCACCAAAAAATTTATTGGATTCAAACCTGTTTTTAGGAAGCGGGAAATAATCAACATATTCCGCTTTTCCCGAAAATGAGAGATGGGAAGAAAGGGTCGCTGACCAATTTTCTACGCCATAATCCCAAACTTTGTGATTCCAATCTTTAAATTGTAGCTGATAAGTATCTTGAGTAATATTTCCCGAAGGTGATGTCCCAAATGAGATCATGCCAAAATCATAATCTTTCACGTTCATACTAAGAACATGTGTAATATAGCTATAACCTTCCGGCTTATTTTCAAAATTATAGTTAATTGATGATTTTAGCTTGAAAAAATCATTAACCTTTTCGGCTTCACTCGCTTCACCTTCCGGTAAGTCTACTTTTTTGGACAATTTCAGATCCCATTTATTAGTGAACGCAAAAGTTATTTTCCGCTGTTTATCGGTACTTGCCAAGCCAACTCCACTAAATGAGTAGAATTTTTCATTTTGAGTAAAATCGGGTTTAAAGGTGAAAGTAACTTGCGGTGAAGCTACGTGCCTAACCGCCCTTATATAATTTCCCGGAAGATCTCCCAAACCATAGAGAGAAAAACCAATTGCTGAATTGAAGCCATAATCAGAGCCACGCACAAAATAATCTTGAGTTAACTGATAATTTTTATCTCGATCGAACCAAGCTTCGG
Source organism: Candidatus Cloacimonadota bacterium (assembly GCA_030638385.1). GTDB lineage: Bacteria > Cloacimonadota > Cloacimonadia > Cloacimonadales > TCS61 > DAOWES01. The sequence goes on from DAOWES010000151.1 coordinate 11,828, forward strand.
ACAAATCTGCTGACTGAGATAGATCTAACCAACCACGATATTTATGAGAGTAACGCAATCCCACCGAATGTTCTATACCGGCATTATGTTGGTTTATATATGCTCCCAAAGAATCTTGTTCATTCTCATAGAAGATATCTGCCAAATCTGCATCAGGATCGTTAATAGAGCCCACATGCACAGCTTTCACATTGTATGAATAGGAAAAATCTTTCCACCAAGCATTGGCGGGAATATCATCATTTTCATTAAAAAAAAGTTCGTAAATCGGCTTAGATTGCAAGGAATATGAAATTGATGGTAAAGTGATCGTTTTGTTTTTTTCCACCAAATTATCGACATATTCTCCTGTGATGGTAAGAGTTCTACCCCATAATGGTCTTTTATAAGAAATAAAAGAAGTTATTTGCTCTTTTTCACGTTCATCAAGATCTTCACTATTTTCCCAAACTCTTCTACTACTGACAAAATGAAGATTTGAGTCGAATTTTGCGTCATCGGCAAATTCTTGATGGTGCGAAGAGGATATATTCCATTCATAGCTAGTAGAGATTCCGTGTATCTTTTTTTGCAAGATCGCTTCAAACTTCCCATTTAGCACATAACGTTTTATGTATCGGGAAGTTAAGCCAAAATCCCAACCTGTATTTTCATAATAATCTAATTTTAAAGTTGCATCCGCATATTTTCCAAACACTTGATAAAAGGCAATATCACGTAATATTTTTCCATCCACAGAATTATAACTTGGCGATGGCACTAAAAATCCTGTTTCCCTACCTCTTTTAATCGAAAAAGTTCCAAATGGAAGGGCAAAGACAGGTAAATGATTCACATAAAAGATAAGTGGTTTGGCCACTATTTTATCATCTTTGTATAAACGTAATTTCCCGGCACAAATATGAAAATGAGGATTCAACGCATCACAAGTGGTGAATATTGCATTATCCACATCAAATGCTTCCTCGCCAATTTTGCGAATTTCATCTCCATAACAAAAGCCTTTATCGAATCTGGTGGCACCATTTTTGGCTAAACCCCATTCCGACTTCATATCATAGGCTATCTCGTTTCCCAGCAACAAATAAGAGCCATCTTCCAAGCATGATTGACCGAAGGTGTGAGCTTGATTATTTTCAAGATCTATCATAATGGTATCTGCTTTAAGCGTGGAAGTATGATAAACTAATTTGGAATTTTCAGATAACACAATCTTGTTATTTTTCATCGAATAAAATACACTATCGGCGGCATAAAACACACTATCGCGCTTGGTAACTGCCGGCGATTTTACAAAAGTTGTATCAACAAGGCTACTTGTATCAGCAATAGTAAGACGTGGGGCATTAACTGCTTTATCTGCAGGAGTTTCCGCCTCTGCCCATAAAACGGCCCAAGTTACGACAACAAACAAGGTTATTATTATATATTTTTCTAATCTTTTTTTCATCAAAGTATTAATTTTTGCAGTATGATATATGTCAAGTAGGTATGAAAAAATAGATCGCTTATCAGATATTTTGAGGTAAATAGAAAAGAGCTAACCACAGAAAGTACGGATGGCATAAAGGTGGGAGAAAATACCTCATTCAACAATTGCCTTAACACTAGTTGCTATAATTACAAAATCTCGATCTTTTCAAATTCGATCTTATTAGCGGTGAGAATATCGGTTGCTTTTTCTTTATCTTCAGCATCGATTTGAACGCAATAACCACAATCTGAACTGAGATGACGTGGAACGCTAATCAACCGACATGAGAGTTCATGACTTTTCAGTTCATTTTCTGCCCAGATAGCTTGATTTGTTGAATAAAACAGAATTACAGCTTTCATGTTTGTTTACCTTCGGAAATAGATTTTAGTGCCTGCACAGCAAAGTCAATTTCCTCTTTATTATTAAAAATACTAAACCCGAATCTCAATGTTCCTTCGGGGAAAGTTCCGATAGTTTGATGGGCAAGTGGTGAGCAATGCAAGCCCTGCCTACACATTATGCCATATTCATCGGAAAGAATTTGTGCTATTTCAGAAACGGAAAATTTGTTTAATTTGAAAGCAACAACACCGGTTGAAGGAAGTTGAGCAGAGGAGAAGCAGCAAAAATCTTCAACTAGCATTTCAGCTTTTTGGATGAAATATTTTTGAAGTTCAGTTTTATGTTCTAAAATTCTTTCAATTCCTCCATCCCTATGGCGGATATATTCAGACCCGGCTAAGAGGCCACTTAATCCTGCTACATTCAAAGTACCGCTTTCGAAACGATCGGGCAAAAAATCCGGCTGTTCTATCTTATCGGAAAGACTACCTGTCCCGCCATATTTAAGCGGTTTGATTCGTTTAAAATCAAAGCGGTCGGCAATTACCATCCCACCTGTTCCGGTTGGGCCATATAAAGCTTTATGACCTGCAAAAGCCAAAATATCAATATTATCCTGATCAATATCAATTGGAACAATTCCGGCAGATTGAGCACAATCAACAATGAAGATAACTCCATTCTCTCGGCAAATCTTTCCAATTTCCCGAATCGGCTGAATGCAACCAACCACATTTGAGGCATGATTTATAATAATTGCTTTGGTATTAGCTCTAATCGCTTTTCTGATCTTATCAGGATCAAGAATTCCGGTTTTATCAGCTTGGATAATGGAAAGAGAAATGATTCCTTTCTTCTCCATTTCATGCAAAGGGCGAATCGTGCTGTTGTGTTCCATACTGGATGTAATAGCGTGATCTCCTTTCTCCAGAACCCCCAGAATTGCCATGTTCAAAGCTTCTGTTGCATTAGAAGTAAAAATAACACGCATTGGATTTCGTAATCCGAAAAGTGCAGCAATAGACTTTCTGGCTTTAAATACGATCCGGCCGGCTTCAACTGACATTTTATGACCGGAGCGCCCCGGATTTGCACCGATTTTTGTCATATAGTGCATAACTGCTTCGCTTACACATTGCGGTTTTGGAAAAGAGGTAGCGGCATTATCGAAATAGATAACACCGCCTTCAGTTCTATCTTTTAACATAATAAACTATGTAATCTGAATTTTCTATTGTTTCAAATTTCAATTTATTTTTTGTGAGAAGTCTTTTCACATTCTCACATGAAGCCTCATTATCCAACAATACTTCAAAGTCACCTTTTCCGTTTTTTATTTCATTTAAAACCAAAACGACAGGTTGGGGACAAGAAAGTCCGCGAGTATCTATTTGTTTCATCTTTTTCTCCTACACTTTTCTTTTTTGGATCATACTAAAACCAATAAT
>DAOWES010000314.1 GCA_030638385.1 Candidatus Cloacimonadota bacterium
ATCTCTTTGGCTTTTTGGGTTCCCTTCCAACGTTTATGTACCCAAAACCATTGAGAAGGATTTTGCAAAATATATTTTTCTAATCTTTTAGAAACTAGTTCAGTGAGTGTTTTTACCGCAAGAGGACTGTTCTCAATGTTATCGGTAATGATAGGTTGTTCCAAAATAAAAATATTTTTCCCGGATTCATCTCGATAGGCTACAGCAGGAATGATAGGACATTTTTGCTTGATAGCAATTTTCGCTGTGCCCACAAAGGTTGAAGCCGGATGCCCCAAGAAATCTGTTTTAATGCCATTTTTCCCGGCATTTTGATCCATCAGAATACACACTACATTATTCTCTTTCAAATTTTTGATGATGGGGCGAAGCGCATTTTTTTTATCTATGAGTTCAATATTTTCCTGCTCACGCTGCTTATTCATATATTCATCAAAATAGCGATTGCGTTGTTTTTTTAGTACTGCCGATGTTTTGGTGTAGCGAGATAGAAAAATTGCGGCCAGCTCCCAATTACCCATATGCAATGTTGCTAAAATCACTCCTCTTCCCTGTTTCAAAGCTTTTTCGAGATTTTCAAATCCTTGAATTTCAGCTTTTTTAAGAAGTTTATCATTATTCCCGAAATATGTTTCGGCAGCAGTTTTTCCCATACCACCATACATCTCTTTGATGATATTATTAAGCTCTTTATCTGTTTTGGCGGGGAATACTTTTTTAAGATTCTCATACGCTACGTCATAACGTATTTTAAATATTTTACCACATGTCATGAATAGATTTGAGAGAAATTTCTCTACAAAAGCGTAAGGCAATGATTTAAAAATTTTGATAAAGATTAAGAAAGCGGTAAATTCAATTTTGTTTTTAGTTTTCTTTTTCAAGATAACAATCCTTTGATAATGGTGTTTTTATTAATCTAAATAATAAATAGCTTTGATCGGATCGAGGCGGCTGGCCTTGAAAGCAGGATAAATTCCGGAAATGATTCCGATGAGAATGGAGAATCCCACGCCGATAAGTATTCCCTGTGAGGGAATGGCAAAGCTAAAATCTATCGACTTTGAAACGATAAATAAAATAAGCATCGAGATAACAATGCCTTGAATAGAGGCAATGATAGAGAGTATTAACGACTCAAATAGAAACAGACCAAACACGTCTCGCTCAGTTGCGCCAAGGCTTTTACGAATTCCAATTTCCATCATTCTTTCATTTATGCTTATGAGCAAAGTACTAAATAAGCCAATGCCCCCTACAAATAAAGAGATCCCGGCTATCGACATCAAGGTTACACTCCATTTCTTCATCATACCTTCCATCTCGGTAGATATTTTTAGCATCATTGAGCCTACATCTTGAAATCCAAAATCGTGTGCCATATTATGCTTGGCCAAGAGATGTTGAGTTACAGAGGTTTTTAATTTTTGGAAATTTTCATCAGAATCCGCTTGGACATAGATATATTCTACTGCATTATTTAAACGAAGATATTTTGCTCCGGTTGAGAGAGGAATGTATACTGCCTCCAAATCTCTCTTACGCTCCCAAGGATTGAAATTAAATCCTTTTCCTCTATTTAACGAATCTTCAGCCAAAACTCCGATAATTCTAAAACTTTTATCACCGAGCACAAGATTTTGGCCGATAGGCGATTTGTTTTTATAATTTGTTTCAGCATAATAATAGCCAATTATACAAACTTTAGCTGCATTAGATTCTTCAAAAGCGTTAAAAAATCTTCCTCTTTGTAAATCGAAAGTTTTATTTTCAAAAAAAGAAATATTGGTCGCACGAAGTTTAGTGTAATCTCTAGCACTTCCTTTTCGATTACGTTCCCAATTTTCAATTATTCCATATATAGACTTCACATTATCCAGACCTTTAAGCGCCATATAATCTGAACGTGTAAGCGGTTTTGCTTCACGATTAATGGATCTAAAGCCATGGCGCCTATTTCTATTGTTTCCCCCGCCACTGGAAGGATGGATCATCAATGAATTATCCCAACCCATCCCTTCCATACTTTGAGAAATCAGATTCTTTATACCATGAATAGTAGAAAACATCATAATTACAGCCATCACGCCAATGGTAATGCCGATAAGAGTGAGAGAGGTTCTCACTTTATGGTTCCAAATATTATGGAAACTGCTTCTGATATTTTCAGAAAAATTCATCTAAAATACTTCTTTCTTACAACTTGGACAAACCAGATGTTTACCACTAGTTTTACTTGTTTTTTCCTGCATAAACGGATGCCCACAATCTGGACATTTGATATCTACAGGTTTATCGTTACTAATATATTTACAATCAGGATATCTTGAGCAGCTGTAAAAATAACGTCCTTTACTATTTATTTTTTCGGTGATTTCACCTTTGCCACATTCGGGACAAGTGATGCCAAGTGTGAAAGGTTGAGTATGTTTACAGGTAGGATAATTGGAGCAGGCGATGAATTTACCAAAGCGTCCACTTTTTAGAATTAGTTCACTTCCGCATTTTGGACATTCACCTTCAATTTTTTCCGGTTCAATGATCTTAATAGAACCATCTTCTGCTTTTGAAAAAT
>DAOWES010000063.1 GCA_030638385.1 Candidatus Cloacimonadota bacterium
AGATCTTAAATTTTCCAGCATGACAGCTGACATGCTATTTGAAGAGATCGAAAACCAAGCTAAACAGGGTATTGATTTCATGACACTACACTGTGGTGTTACTCGCCGTTCTCTGGAATTCTTGGATAAACACGAACGTGTAGCCGGAATCGTAAGTCGTGGCGGTTCACTTATAAAACGCTGGATGATCGATAATGATTCCGAGAATCCATTATATGAACAGTATGATCGCGTACTGGATATCTGCGAAAAATACGATGTTACTATCAGTCTTGGTGACGGTTTACGTCCCGGAGCCGGTGCCGATGCTTCCGATAGAGGTCAATTAGCTGAGCTACTTGTTCTGGGCGAGCTGACACAACGTGCTTTTGAGCGTGGAGTGCAAGTGATAGTGGAAGGCCCCGGCCACATGCCACTAGATCAGATAGAGATGAATGTAAAGTTGATGAAGCGTATTTGTCACAATGCACCATTCTATGTATTAGGACCACTCACCACAGACATCGCACCCGGATATGATCATATCGTAGGTGCAATTGGTGGAGCGATTGCTGCTTCTCATGGTGTAGACTTCCTCTGCTACGTGACACCGGCCGAGCATCTCTGCCTGCCGGACAAAGAAGACGTAAAGCAAGGTGTGATTGCCAGTAGAATTGCCGCACACAGTGGCGATGTAGTTAAAGGTGTTAAGGGTGCAAGTGAGCGTGACTTCGCTATCTCCAAAGCTCGTCGCGACCTGGATTGGGATGCGATCTACTCTAAGGCCTTGGATCCGGAACATGCTCGTTCACGTAAGATGAATTCCGAAGGTGCGGATGATGATGCTTGTAGTATGTGCGGAAAACTCTGCGCAGTAAAAACAGACAGAAACATAGACTAAACTTCATGATAACCCCGCGAAGGTTAATAAAACTTCGCGGGGTTATCTTTTTCAACTTAGGTTATTCATTTACTCGTTACATAGCTTTTTACGAATCAGCTACGAATCGGCTTTTCGCAGAAAAACGATTTCGGAAATCGGCTAAGATTCGGCTCTGAACGAAGTGAAGAACGAGATCTGTTTTTGAAGAGGATTTACACACCCCGTCAGCTCGAGATCGTTTTGCTAAAGCAAAGCCGACTCGCAGCTGCCACCCCTCTAATAGAGGGGATTTGTGACCTCATCCCGACCTTCTCCTAAAAGGAGAAGGAGCAAGAAAAAAAACGATTTCGAGCAAAGCCATTACTTTTCGCCAATTCTCCCTCTCCTCGCAGGAGAGGGTTGGGGTGAGGTTTTACAAAACAATCAATTATGCAGAGCTCAGTTTTCAAATAAACAAGAGGAACTATGAAATATTTCATGACCATCGCCGCCTCGGATAACAGTGGCGGAGCCGGAATCCAGCAAGATCTGAAAATAGCGGAAAAACTAGAGTGGTGGGGATTATCTGCCATTACAGGTATTACCGTACAAAATTTTCAAAAACTCGACCATATTTATCCGGTGGAACCAACAGTTCTTAAACAGCAAATCGAAAAATGTTTCGATTCTTTTCCCGTGAAAGCAGTTAAAATTGGCGCTATTTGTAGTCAGGAAAACCTAAATACCATCGTCTCCTGCTTGCATAAATATAAACCAAAAATTGTAGTTGCAGATGCTGTGTTCGCTCCCACCCGCGGAAAAGGGTTCTTAGATGAGGAAGGAATTCGGGATTTCCGCGAAAAACTACTTCCGCTGGTAACAATAATCAAACCTAATAAGGGCGAGCTGGAATTGCTTTGTGGTTCTGAATTTCCTGATTTCGATTCGGCTATAGAAGGTGCCAAAGAACTTTCCTGCGAATACGGATGTGCCATATTTCTATCGGGTGGACACTTTGAAGGTGATAATGTACGCGAAGCGATTATTGATAATATCTTTATAACTATCCTGGAAAAGAAACGGCATAATTGGAAATATTCACACGGAACCGGCTGTGCTCTAACTACCGCTCTAGCCTGCAGCCTGCATGAAGAAATCACCCTGGCTGAAGCCAGCCGTCAGGCCTCGGCATTTGTAAGTGATTATTATAATGAGATTAATCAGGAGTTTTTTAAAGATACCACTGAGTAAAATAATCTTCGGTTCTTTTGTTATTTTAATTCTCATTAATTAATAACCTGAGTTGAGCGGTTTTATTGCGAAATTAAGGCGACAGATTTATAGACGACAATCGGCATTGTCGCATTCGAATCATTTAGTATTCAGCTAAAACCTAAACCCCAAATCAAGATAGAGACCCACTCCTCCTATTTCACTTTGATTAATATGAACTTTTACGCCACTTTTCATGGCCAACCCGCTGCTTGGAGGTAGATAACATATTCCCGCCAAAATAGAAGGCATGAATTCTTCACCTTTATCCACTAAAACTCGATCTGTACCAAATATAGATTGCTCATAGTTTTTCCATTTAACATATTCAACAGCAAATCCCAATTCCGGTGAAATGGGACTATCAAATTTGGCTCCAAGTCTCAAAGCCAGAGGAACTGAGAAATATTCCCGTTCGTATGCAGAGAGAAAGAAAAACTGGAATGATCTCCCTTTATTATACCCCAAAGAAATTGTGGCAAAAGGACAAAAAGCCAATTCATAATTACCCCCGAAACCTAAGCCACCCAGCCCACTTGAGCACTCCCAAAAAAGGAAGTGTTTACCACCTGCTGCGACATTATCCTTTTTCTTCTTTAAAGAGCTTTCAGCTTCCAATAGTTTATTTAAATCAACTCGGGAATTAATTTCAACAACTTCATCGTAGGAATTAAAGTTCAACTTCCCTTCGGTAGAAGGAATTTCAGTTTTTACCAAGCTTGGATCAATAATAAGCAGCACTTTATCATTTTCAAAATAGATAGATTTTTCAGTGGCTCTTATTAGTTGTCCTTCCAAAGCTTGGCCATTTACAAATTCCAGTTTCATACAGTTTAAATAGGAGTATGTCACCATCAACAAAGTGAGTAAAATAATCTTCGCTTCTTTTTTCATTTTAATCCCCATTAATTATAATTGCAAAATTTACAGATCCATCTCTCTTTATTTTTTGGTAAATGAGATTCGAAACTGAAACGAAAAGTATAAAATCGAAACGACTTGTCAATCGAAGAAATTGAATTGGGTTTTCAAAACATATTATGGCACCAAACTTGATACAGCCCCAGAAATCTTCATTAACCACCAACTTTAAGTCGGTGGTTAATGAGTAGTTTTTCTAAATAAGATTAGTAGTATACAAGCTGTAATAATAATCTTTCTGCTCCATCAATTCCCCATGCGTTCCTTGCTCAATAACCTCTCCATTACGCAAAACGTAGAGGTAATCGGCATTTTTCACAGTAGAAAGGCGATGAGCAATAACTATGGTAGTTCTATTTTTTCGCAAAGTTTCCATAGCTTCCTGAATATAAGCTTCCGACTCTGTATCTAAAGATGATGTTGCTTCATCAAATATCAGTATTGGAGGATTTTTCAAGAACACTCTTGCGATAGAAATACGTTGCTTCTGGCCACCACTCAGCTTCACACCGCGTTCTCCGACTAAAGTCTCGAATTTTTGCGGTAATGAATTGATAAAGTCCAGGATATTAGCTTTACGAGCTGCTTCCACCAGCTCAGCATCGGTTGCGGTTGGTTTTCCATAAATAATATTATCGCGAATAGATGAATCAAACAGGAATACGCTCTGCTGCACAATTCCAATATTAGCACGCAAAGATTTCTGTGTTAACTGCATAATATTTTTTCCATCAATCGTGATGCTTCCACTTTCTGTTTGATAGAAACGAGGAATTAGCGAAACCAATGTAGATTTTCCTGCTCCGGACTCGCCCACCAGAGCAATGGTTTTACCTTTGGGAATTCTTAGAGAAATATCTTTCAGAATCCAATCTTCGGATGAATTATATTTGAAACTAAGCTCATTCACCACAAGTTCTCCCTCCACGTCCTGCAGATCTTCTGCGTGTTTCTTATCCTGAATATCCGGCTCGATATCCATTATTTCCACAAAACGTTCAAAGGCGGTAGCACCCTGCTGAAACTGTTCCACAAAGTTAACCAAACGCTGAATCGGGTTAAGCATAAAGTTTATATATAAGATAAAAACGAGCAGATCCGCAATATCCAATTTTCCTAAAAAGATAAGATAAGATCCGGTTCCGATCACGACAACATAGTAGAAATCGGTTAAGAATGTCATGCCGGAAAAGAAGGTTGCCATCGTGCCATACATGTTTTCTTTTGCTAGACGGAAATCTGTGTTCACATCTTCAAATTTCTCAATCTCAAGATGTTCGTTAGCGTAAGATTTTACTTCCCTGATTCCCTGCACCGAGTTTTCCACAGTACTATTGATATCGGCGATCTTCTTTCTTACCTTACGAAATCCACCTTTCATTTTACGCCCATAAGTTAAACCCCAAATAACAAAAAGCGGTAGAGGAATCATTGCAACTGTAGCCAAAACGCTATTGAATTTGAACATGAAACAGAAAGAACCTATGATAGTGAATACAGAAATCAGAAGATCTTCCGGAGCGTGATGGGCCACCTCGGCAATCGCATTTAGATCGTTGGAAATACGAGACATAATATGCCCTGTTTTCACATTATCATAATAACTAAAGGAGAGCTTTTGCAGATGCTGAAAAATATCACCCCGCATATCTGCTTCCATTCTAACACCCAATATATGTCCCCATTTGACACGGATATATTGAAATATTGCTTTAAAAATCATAATCCCCACCATTACGGCTAAGATCATCACCACAATCTGCATATCCTTGTTGGGAATGTGGGTTTTCAATAGATTACGGGTAAGGATCGGATAGAGTACTGAGAGAATGGCTGCCATAATCGCAGCGCCCATATCCAAAATAAACAGATTCTTGTGAGGTTTATAATAAGCTAGAAATCGCTTTAACATTTTTGCTCCTATTTTTTTTAATTTAATGGTATTTATTTATCTCAACCGATTACGTCAATTTTTCCCTGATTTTTTTTAACTCATAAACTTTAGCTAATTAGATAAATAGAAAAAATGGTTCGCAGAAAGGATAATCCTAAAGCAAATAATATTCATTCCGGGATTTGGCAATTTCTCAAAAGATATTTTTCATGAGGAATTTAAGAGTTATCAACAATTATGACGAACTTGTGAAAAAGAGAAACTTGTCATTCCGGGTCCAGATTTATCGGGGAAGAATCTTCTAACTTCTTATATTGCACGATCCTTCGTCTCCAATGCTGTTTTTTGTAAAAAACTACGCATTCAACGGCTCAAGATGACCATATTTGAGGATTTCAGGCTTTTTACGAACTCGTCAATTATGAATAAGTTTAAAAATATTATAGACTTAAATAACTATATTTTAAGGTTTTGTCCTAAAGCTAATAAATTAATAAATAAGAGGTTAGAATGGAAGATAATAAAGTAATATACTCGATGTCTCGAGTGGGAAAAGTTTTGGGAAATGGAAAACATATTCTCAAGAACATCTCACTTGGATATTATTATGGCGCCAAAATTGGCGTACTTGGTTTAAACGGATCAGGTAAAAGTACACTCCTAAAAATTATGGCCGGATTGGATGATGATTATTTAGGCGAGATTAACATGAATAAGGGCTACACTGTTGGATATTTGGAGCAAGACCCTCAACTTGATGACAACAAAACCGTGCTAGATATTGTAAAAGAAGGCGCGGCTGAGACAGTACACTTACTTGCCAGATTTGATGAGATAAACATGAAATTTGCCGAGCCAATGAGTGACGATGAAATGAACAAGCTACTTGAGGAGCAAGGCAAGCTTCAAGACAAACTTGATGCCTGCAATGCCTGGGATCTTGATAGTAGGTTGGAGCTGGCAATGGAAGCTCTTCGTTGTCCGGCAGCAGACTTAACATGTGGTGTGATTTCCGGTGGAGAGAAACGCCGAGTAGCACTATGTAGATTGTTACTTCAAGAACCGGACATCCTGTTACTTGACGAGCCTACAAACCATCTTGATGCCGAGACCATCTTGTGGCTAGAACACCACCTTCAACGTTACAAAGGAACAGTTATCGCCATCACTCATGATCGTTACTTTCTGGACAATGTAGCAGGTTGGATCTTGGAACTTGATAGAGGCACCGGTATTCCATGGGAAGGGAACTACAGCTCCTGGTTGGAACAAAAGGGTGCTAGATTAGCTTCGGAAGAGAAGCGTGAAAGCAAACGTCAAAAAGCTTTGGCAAGAGAACTGGAATGGATTAGAAGCACTCCCAAAGCAAAACATACAAAAAACAAAGCCCGTATTACAAACTACGAAAAAATGGCTGAAGAATCTTATTCAATGGAAAATTCAACCGAGCAAATTTATATTCCAAGTGGACCAAAACTTGGTAAAAAAGTAATCGTCGCGGATAATATCTCCAAAGGTTTTGAAGATAAATTACTTTATGAAAACTTAAATTTTGACCTTCCGGCAGGAGGGATAATTGGCATCATCGGTGCAAATGGAGCAGGTAAAACTACTCTTTTCAACATGATTACCGAAAACATCACACCCGATTCAGGTTGTTTTTCAATGGGAGAAAGTGTAAAATTATCTTATGTGAATCAAACAAGAATCATGGATTCGGAGCAAACACTCCTGGATATGATTGGTCAAGACCGTGATGTAATTATGGTTGGCGATAAAGAGATTAACGTACGTCAGTATTTATCTCGTTTCAATTTTACCAGCAATGAACATTTAAAGCCAATCAAGCACCTTTCCGGTGGAGAGAAAAATCGCGCTTATCTTGCCCTTACTCTGCAAACCGGTGGTAATGTTCTTTTATTGGATGAGCCTACCAATGACCTTGATGTGAATACAATCAGAGCTTTGGAAGATGCCTTACAGAATTTTGCCGGTTGCGCTGTAGTTATCAGTCATGATCGCTATTTCCTCGACAGAATCTGCACTCATATTCTTGCCTTTGAAGGTAATAGTAAAATCAAATGGTTTGATGGAAACTTCTCGGAATATGAAGAAGATAAAATCAACCGCTTAGGCGAAGCAGCCCTAGTTCCCAAACGAATTACTTATAGAAAATTAACTAGAGTATAATATATAAAACACCTCAATCCAATTTTTGGATTGAGGTGTTTTTTTTGAAAAAAATATAGCCTTAAAATTCTTCCATTATTCTGTGCCAATCTGTGTTAATCAGTGTCTAATGACTTTTCAATAGACTCAAAATGACATTATTCGGTGACCTTGTACTTTTCACGAACTCGTCAAAGTTACTTTTACTCTAATCTAAAGGAAACATTGCCTAATGTTCCGAGCCTGCCACGTCTTCTTGTTTTTCTTACAATCTGAATATGGAAGCTCTTGTTACAGGCATAATTTGAGGCGTTAAAATATAAAAATTAGATCTGATAACAAATATTACAATAAACTATCTAATCTGCTGAAAGATCATCAGGTTGTTTAAGTGATTTTTGGGGTAATAATTTTACTGGGCTTACAATGGGTAAAATTATTTTCTTATATTTGTCATTTGTTACCAGTATAGCTAACATACCTCTAGTATCTGAATATGCAATGGATATGAGTGTAGTCAATAGTTGATCAGGAATATTAAAACTATCATTGTTTATTTTTTTTACAATCTCAGACATCTTTAGAATTTTATAAGTATGTTTTGTTTTGATTCCATACAAGTTTAAATCAGAATTATTATCATTAGAGAATGTGATGTCGAGTATTATCCCGATTGTCTCTTTTTCGATACTAATTTCTAATTCGGTATGTATTCCTGTTCTTACTTTATCTTTTGTGATACTATTAAAGCCTATTTCGTCGGGATCATTTTCATAAAACTTAATTTTTTCAATTTTAGTTAGCTTAAAATTGAACTGCTGTTGACTTTCTTTTGTTATTTTTTTTGTCATTAGAACTCCTTAGTTGAACCCACAACAATCTAATGTGTAATTTGATTCCATATTTTTATTTACATGAATTATTTTACATTCTGAACTATTAATTGATTTCTTTTGGAAGGTATTCACACGGACAAAGACATAATTATTAACTTCTTTAATTTGCTTTTCTTGCAAGAATAAATCTGCTGTTAAATTTACTTCCAACTGTACTGCATCAGCAATTTCAATCATTTTCTTAATAGAAATGTTCGGAGTTTTATTGAACATTTGGGAAACTGCTGCACGTGATTTACCTAAATTCCGAGCTAAATCTGCTCGTGAAATCCCATCCTCTTCCATTTTCGTCATAACCATATGATAAAATTGATTAATTATACCCCAAGCCTTTTGATCAGCTGATGGTTTCTTACCGAAAATATTATTTATGGAGTCTTGTAAATTCTTGCTCATAATATTGTTTCTCCTTTTCTAGTTTTTTGTAAACTGAATCACCTAAACTATCTTTCTTTTTTATACGATAATCAAAAAGAATGATATTATTTCCACACTTTCTAAAATAAAAAACTCTATGACCTTTTGGTTTTATCTCACCATAAGTATATTTTTTTAGTGTAGATCTTATTTTAGGTGACTTAAAATTACTTACAGTAGCCATTTTAGATATTATATCAATAATATCAGCTCGATCTTTTATTTCCAATGAATTCAATTCTTCTAAGACTTTACAGCGATCATTCTCAATAACAATGTAAACATCATATAAAGCTTTTCCATAAGAAACATCTATTGGTATCGTTCTAAATTCAATACTTTTTTTATCTTTCACTTACTCTCCAAATGTTAACGTATACCTTAACATGTCAAGACAGAAATTTGTAACTCATTATTTTAGTATGCTCTTACACAATACAGCTATCTCTTAAACAAGGCTGCATAATACTACTTGAATAAAACAATATTTGCCTATAACATCCATATTTAAGCACCATCATCTGTCTCCATCTGTGCCAATCAGTGTCTAACAACTTATTTCTTATTTCAGCAATATCATCT
>DAOWES010000086.1 GCA_030638385.1 Candidatus Cloacimonadota bacterium
AACAGAATGTATGAATTAAAGGATAAAAACACAAAGTGAAGGGTAAATTATGGATGGTACAAAGCGGGCAGATATCAAACCGGGTGCAGAGGTTTGCATAGTATTAAAGAAAGATCAGCGATCAGGAAAACTGACTGAAGGAATTGTCAAAGACATCCTTACAAAATCCCCAATCCATCCCCATGGGATTAAAGTCCGGCTGGAAAGTGGTGCAGTGGGTCGAGTTAAAGAAATATTAAGTTAATCCGGGAAAAAATGAGCTAACCTATTTGCCCTCTTATGTAACGCTAATAATTACTCGGCACAATACAGATCTATCATCAGGGTTAATCAATTTTTGTATTATATCCCTAACTTAGCAATTATCTCATCAAAATTATTTGCATAAAAATCAGCTTCCTGCTCGATTCTTGTTTTCTCTTTTTTAGCATGTTGATCATAAATTGCAAAAACATCCATATTCCCACTTTTGGCTGCTTGCACACCAACCAAAACATCTTCAATTACCAAACATTCACTTGGTTCCACAGCCAATTCTTTTGCTACTTGCAAGAAAATATCAGGAAATGGTTTCCCTTTGACACCATCACAACCAGCCACAATTGAATCAAACATATTATAGACATTATTGGCTTGTAAAACGGTTTCAGCCAGATACTTGGAATTACTTGTTCCTACACCAAGTTTGATATCATTTTCTTTTAATATTTTCAGAAATTTTTCTGCTGCCGGCCTTAGCTTAACCTCATTTTGATAATGATCTGCCACCATACTTATCCACTCGGCGCCAATCTCTTCAATTGTTTCCTCTATATTGAATTTTGCTTTAAAATAGTGGCAAATTTCGGTAAAACTGTTACCACCTTCCACATCTTCAAATAGATCATCCGGAACCGCAATATTACGTTTATGCAAATATTCCTTATCTACCTCAAGCCAAACGCCCATCGAATCAATCAAAGTACCATCAAGATCAAATATCACTGCTTTATATTTCATTATTTCTCCGTAACAATTTTTTTACATCTCTTGCAATTTTTCGCGTACTTTCCCACTAACCATATCCATTATCCAAACCACAAGTGCAATTAACCAAATAATAATACCTACGTTATGCCACCGTAAAAGCTGTTGTTGTTGCAATAATAGAAGTCCAATTCCGCCACCACCAACAAAACCTACAATTGTAGCCATTCGCACATTTATATCCCAACGATAGATAGTGAACGCCAGATATGGTGAAATTATCTGAGGTATCACAGCAAATACCCAAACTTGAAGAGTAGTAGCACCGGTTGCCTTAATTGCTTCAATTTGTCCGCTATCGATATTTTCAATCTGCTCGGAATAGAGTTTAGTGAGTGACGCCACGGAATGAATCATTAACGCCAGCATACCGGCAAAAGGGCCAATTCCCACCCAAACACTAAAAATAATTGCCCAAACAATTGCTTCGATAGAACGAAAAATAGTGGCAATTGTACGCACAATGTAATATATTGAGTTACCCAAAAATGTTTTAGGCATCAAATTTCTGGCAGCCAAAAAGCTAAGAACAAACGCTAAAGGAATTGCTAAAACCGTTGCCAGTAAAGCTAAATAGATAGTCTCGACAAGTGCTGTGAGACAAATTTTAATAATTTTAAAATTCGGATGGAACAAACCGCTAACAATCCCCTTGGCATTGGCTCCTTTGGTAAAGAATTTAAATAGATCTACCTCTACCACACTCCAGCCAACTGCCATAGTCATAATCAGCACAAGCATAATGATCCAACCATTTAAGCTTTTTAGCCATTTGCGTTTTTTTTCACCAAACAAAGCCATCCCCGGTGAATCTTCCCCAAAATTTAGAATTGTAGCAAAAATTAGTGCTAGTGGTAGGATGAATATAATTGGGATTTTGTAGCCAAATGAATCGGCAAAATAGAGTCCCGATCCTAACAAGTAGAGCCAGATAACAAAATCAATGAGAAATGCTTTAAATTTATCAGAAAATCTCATCGGATCTCCACCTCTTCTGCATCTTCCCCATAAATCTCTTTAAATTTAATTTCATCTATCTCGGTAGGAGTTCCATCAAAGACAATTTTACCATCTTTTAGTGCTATCACCCTGGTGCCATATTTCCTGGCAAGGCTAAGAAAATGCAAAGAGCAAATAACAGTGATATCATCCTTTTTATTCAATTCGCCCAAATAGCGCATTACACTATCAGCAGTTGCCGGATCCAAACTTGCCACCGGTTCATCTGCTAAGATTAGCTGGGGATTTTGCATAAGCGCTCTGGCAATGGCCACTCGCTGTTGCTGTCCACCACTAAGATTTTTAACTTTCTTCTCTTTGAATTCCCAAAGTCCAACCCGCTCTAAATTTGCTTCTGCAAGTTGCAGATCATTTTTATGAGATTTGAAGGTAAGAGAATGTGCCAAAGAGACATATCCCAATTTTCCGGTGAAGACATTGGTCAAAACAGAGATATTTTTTATTAGATTAAACTGCTGAAAGACCATTCCTATTTGTCTGCGAATCTTACGCAAACCATTTGAATTGGCGTTAACCACGTCCATTTCATTAAAATAGATCTCGCCGCTTGTGGGCTCTATCAATCTATTCAGGCAACGCAAAAGAGTAGATTTCCCGGAGCCGGAAAGTCCCAAAAGAATTAGGAATTCTCCTTTTTTTACTTCAAGGTCGATGCCTTTCAGGGCATGAGTTCCACTTGTATATTTTTTATGTAATTTATTTATTTTAATTATATTTTTCATTATTTCAAAAAATCAGCCGCATCTGCATCAATTGCTTTTAAAGTTTCACGCACCACGTCATAATCAGCATCATTACCACGCACAAAATCATTTATTTGAAGCAAACGTTTTAATGTTTCACTACCTTCGGGGGTTTTGGCATAATCTACCAAAGTTGTAATAATATTCTCTTTCATATCGGCAGGAAAATCTTTTCGGAAAGTAACTGTGTCGTTTGGAATCCAATCGGTAAAGCCAATAATTTTAACCTTTTCTTCCACATCGGCAAAAGTTTCCTGAACTGCCGAACGGGCATCGTGAATATTTCCCTCTTCATCTTTGGGAGACCAAAAAGTACAGCCTACATCGGCATTCCCTTGATACACAGATAGTACAACTTGGGGGTGACCACCGGCAAAAAGATAGCGTTCCGGCTTAATATTTTTCTTTGCCAAAATTGCCGATGGATAGATATAACCGGAAGTGGAAGCGGCATCGGTGTAGGCAATTGTTTTGCCTTCAATATCTTCCAATTTATCTATTCCACTATCTGTTCTGGCAATAAACTGCCCTTTATATTTTTCCAAACCATAACGTACAGTTGTGAGGCCAACTTCAGCGCCATATTTTTCATTCGCCAAAATATAGGCAAAAGTAGCTAACCAGGCAATATCAGTCTCTTTGGTGCCCATTGCTTCGATTACAGCAGCGTAACTGGTGGGAACAGCTACTTTGAAAAAATAGCCTGTTTCTCCGTGTAAATAGTCGGCAATTTCTTGGCCACTTGTTACAATTTTCCCAGCTTCCATTGATGGCACAAAATACATTTTTATCGGATTTTTCTTTGTTCCCAATTCGGAAACTTCTCCGCATCCACTTAATAAAATTAAAATTGTAATAATTGCTAAACTGAATCTTAATATTTTCATACTTAACTCCAATCATAAAAAAGATTTATTTTTTGCCCCCCCACACTTGAAAGTGTGGGCTACAAATCAGCTACGAATCGGCTTTTACGAATCGGCTTTTCGCAGAAAAACGATTTCGATAAGAACGATATCTATCTCGATCAAAGCCACCCCTCTCTTAGAGGGGATTATTTACACTTTAT
>DAOWES010000005.1 GCA_030638385.1 Candidatus Cloacimonadota bacterium
CCAACTTCAATTGAGGGCAAATTTGTGGGAGATGTGATTGTTACACCGGAATCTTTGGGGAGTTTTGTGGGGAATGTTACACGTTATATTAGTGATTATTCCCTTATTACCAAAACGTCGTTATATAAAGACAAATTGCATCAGAAGATTGCGCATGAAAAATTCAATCTAAGTGCAAAGCCAAAGTCGGGTGAATTAGCAATGGGATATGATTTCACGGGAGATATGTTTGAAGCGGAAGACTGTGCAATTATCAAAGATGGAGTCCTGCAAACATTTTTATTGGGATTATATGGATCGAATAAAACAGGGTTCGAACGTTCGGTTAATAGTGGTGGCAGTTATATTGTTGATGCCGGAGATACCGAACTGGAAGAGATGATTAAATCTACTAAGAAAGGAATAATCTTGAGTAGATTCAGTGGTGGAAGCCCAAGTAACAATGGCGATTTTTCAGGTGTTGCAAAAAACAGCTATTATATCGAAGATGGCAAAATCTTGCATCCAATTTCAGAATCTATGGTGAGTGGAAATGTGATTGAGATGTTTGAGAACATTAGGCAGATTTCCCAAGAACAAGTAGATTCAGGATATTATAAGTTTCCTTGGATAAAATTTGGCGGCTTAACAATTTCCGGTAAATAGTTTATTGATTCTGAGTGGCTTTATTGTCGCTCAGAGTTTTTTATTAATGTGGAAAAAAAAAGTTAGAACAAATAACAAAAGACCCTCGTTTGAGGGTCTTTTCACATAAAAGATAATTATCTTTTTCTTTATCTTCTCAGAAGTAAGTTTAATGATTTTCAGATTTCAGATTTCCATCAAATAGTGATATTGCTTTTATTACGGTTCTTTTTTCCATAAATATTTTCTCTTATTTATTTGAATTTTGTTTAATGATTTTAGTTTTACACTCCGGACACACATAGTGAGTAAATTCAGCATCGGGATGGGTTTGCAAATAATTAATTATTCCCTTATTGAACTTGTCGTCGATGCGGATTTTATGACAAGAGAAACAGACTGAAATTATATTTTCTAAATCTTCATGAGATTGTTTAAGTTTATTTAAGTCATCCAGAGCAATTTCTCTCTCTTTTTCCACTTTCTTTTTCTCAGTAATATCTATCATTGAAACAATGATTTTACTCAAATTCTCTTCATGACCGGGTACAACATTCATTTGAAGCCGAATATGCAAAATTTGGCCATCAAGAGTACGATGGATATTTTCTGCTTGGAAGTAAAGATTTCCTTCGGCAAAAGAAACTATTTCTTCACCAAATTTTTGCATCGAAGCATCAGTGAAAACATTTTGCAGATTTGATATGACTTGTTCTTTGTTATTTGCTTTGTGAAGATATAATGTTTCTTTATTTACATCCAAAATTTTTACTAAAGAAACACATTTAGATATGGCTTGATGATGCTCAGCAAAATATTTACTGAAATCAGTAACACCATTATCTCTTAATTTATCCAAATAAATTTTAACGTCTGACCAATCTTCTTCCCACAA
Source organism: Candidatus Cloacimonadota bacterium (assembly GCA_030638385.1). GTDB lineage: Bacteria > Cloacimonadota > Cloacimonadia > Cloacimonadales > TCS61 > DAOWES01. Next base: position 1,520 of record DAOWES010000005.1, read on the forward strand.
AGATAGGGGTGAGTTTTCAAAAATCCCATGATATCTACTTTCACTTTCAATTAATGCCCGGTCTTTATTCATTTGAGCAGAAATATTTTGTAGAACACCAATGATACGATTTATTTCATTTTTATTGTTGCGTTCAACTACCACACAATAAAAGCTCACATAGATCCATTCGCCATTTTTATGTTTTATACGAAAATTTAAATTTATTTTGTCGACCTCGTTGTTTATAAGTTTATCTATATCCGGTTTGATCAATTTAAAATCTTCGGGATCTATTTGTTCTCGGAACCAATCTAACTCTTGGTAAAATAAAAAGTTTTTATCATTTTCATATCCCAAAATAGAGGCAAAAGTATCACAATAGTAGAGGTGATAAGAGATAGGAACGAGATAATCTATAATTCCAATTCCACTTGAATCAATAATGTATTTGAGGCGATCATCAGCAGGTTGCAGTCGCTTGATAGTATTTTTATATTCAACTTCTTGTATTTTAAATTTTGAAATTTGTTCTTTTAATTCTTTAATTATCTTACTATTATTTTCACTCATATTGTCCCTCCAATATTGTTATTTCAGCTTTTAAATAAGAAAATTTGGTTATATTAAGTCAAGAGAAATGAAAATGGCAGGAATTATCCTGCCATAAATTGTAAGCGTTTGTTATAAATGAATTATTTAACTTCTAATAATTCAATATCGAAAGTTAAAGTTGCTTTGGGAGGGATTGCACCCGGATAACCGCGTTCACCATAAGCAAGCTTATAAGGAATAACTAAACGAACTTTGTCGCCTACGTGCATCAAAGCTACGCCTTCATCCCAGCCACTAATCACCTGTTGCATACCCAGCACAAACTCGAAAGGTTGAGCACGTTTGATAGATGAATCGAAGATTGTACCATCATCTAAATAGCCTGTGTAATGCACTTTTACTGTATTGCCGGCAACTGCTTTTTTGTTACTTCCTTTTTCCACTAAGATAAATTGTAAGCCACTTTGGGTGGTTGTTTTAGTTTTATCTCTAATGTCAAATGGTTGAATTTTTTTAGGTTTATCAATTTTAAGAAGTTCAACCTCAAAGATTAAGGTAGAGTTGGCAGGAATTGCTCCCAGATTTTTTTTACCATAGCCTAATTTTGGAGGAATGATGAATGTAGCTTTGTCTCCCACATGTAAAAGTGCTACCCCTTCATCCCAACCCTTAATTACACGTCCGGCGCCAAGTTTGAATTTGAATGGTTTATTACGATCTAACGAGCTATCGAATTTTTTACCATTTTTTTCTAATTTTCCTGTGTAATGAAGCACAACATTGTCGTTCTTTTGTGGCATCTCGCCATTCCCTTTATGGGTGATTTTGTATTTTAATCCCGAAGCTGTGGTAATATAATCCATATTATCTCCTAATTTTTCAATGTTCGTATTTGTCTCTGCAAAAAGATTAACAAATAAGGCAGTACAAAAGCCAATGATTAATATTTTTGAAATTTTCATATAAACCCCTTTTTTATTTTTTTTAATTAAAAAGCGTAAATTACAGTTTTCATGTCAAGTTTGCAATTTACTGCTTATCATAGAATTATAATCTAGCAGCTAATCCTGCGAAAGGATTTGCAACCTTCTCATCTTCAATAGAAGAGGATGGACCGTGGCCGGGAAGAACGGTAGTATTATCCGGTAGCTTAAAAAGTTTTTGTTTGATGGAAGCTATTAATTGTTTCATATTGCCACCGGGTAGGTCTGTTCTGCCGACAGATTCCGCAAATAGGGTATCGCCACTAAAAAGTAATCCATCTGAATAAAGCGAAATACCGCCAACAGTATGTCCCGGAGTAGTAATTACTTTCAATTCCAATTTTCCCAATTTGATAATATCATTATCTTTCAAAGTTTTTTTAGCAGTAGCAGAAACAAGATCTTCACCCATATAAGAGGAAAGATTTCTTTTAGGATTTGTTAAGCCTTCGGCATCAAGTTTGCTAATGTAGATAGGGATATTTAGCTTGGTAGCAAAGAACTGGTTTCCACCGATATGATCTGCGTGGCAATGTGTATTGATGATGCATTTCATATTAAGCGACAGCTCTTTGATAAATCTTAATAAATTTTCACTTGGTGCTGCCGGATCGATGATCGCTGCTTCCTTGGTAGTTTTATCCCAAATGAGATAAGTGTTTGTCCCATAAGAAGGTAAGAGGTTAAATATTTTGAATTTCATTATGTTTCCTTTTAGTTGATTTGAAATTTCTTCACTTCTTCTTCATTCATCTTATCACAAGAAATAAGATTTATAAGGTTATGATTAAAACCATATTTTACTCTGCTCGATTCAGGTGCTTTTCGGCAGTAACGAAGTAAAATTGCGGCACAAGTTTTCACCTCTTCATCAGTTGGTTTTCTGATTCCTTGGATTACACCCAAAGGCCCTGGGAAATCGTTGCATAACATGACAATCTCTTTATCTATTTGTTCAGCTATTCTGTCGTTATCATTATTGTCTTTTCCAACAATTAACTTGATCTCCGGAGAAATTCGGAAATGTCTGCCGGCAGTTAGAAACTTTATAAATTCCATATTAAACATATTATTTTCGTAGATATCTTTCACTTTGCGTGAATAGCCAACATCGGTAAGCAAACATCCGCCACCCGGGTTTTCAAATTCCTTGATGCCAAGCTGGGCAGCAAGCTCAATTTGACGGTATCTTCCGCGTCCTTGAATATCTAACATCTCCTTTTTGTTAACCCAGCCTTCTCGAATGGGTAAAGTATCTGTTAATAGCTTTTGTGAAAGTGGGCGTACAAGAAGATCTTTGATGTTACTAAGCTTTGCCACTGAATTAAGAGCATCTTTGCGTTGGCTCATCGGGCGTTGTCCCATAACTTCGCCGGAGATGATAAAATCTACACTATACTCTTCCATCAATTCACCGGCAATGCGGAACATAAGGCCATGGCAATCAATGCAGGGATTCATGTTTTTCCCAAAGCCATAACGTGGTTTTTTTATCATTTCCAAATATTCTTTGCTAACGTCATGAATTATTAAATTCACGTCAATGCGATCAGCGGCAATTTGAGCTTTTTGTGGATTGAAGAAGGGGGTACTAAAAAATATCGGAAGAACTTCATAACCAAGTTTTTCCATATATTTTACTGTAAGCATACTATCTAATCCGCCCGAAAAGAGGGCGAAGCATTTATGTTTTCTTTTCATAATATTATTCCTTTTTATTCTTTAATTTTTTTTTGGGGATCTATTTGTCAAACCAAAACAATGATAAAGAGAGATGATGGGCTTAAATAAATCCAATTTAATTTTTTATCGGCAAAATCTATCAAGTTAATTTGCGATAAATTCATTCATTCTAATCCTATTAA
>DAOWES010000247.1 GCA_030638385.1 Candidatus Cloacimonadota bacterium
TGGCCTCATCAAATGCTATTTGGATTTGGAGGAAGGAATTGAGCTTCCGCAAGTATATCGAAATACCCCAACGATCAGGTTTAGGCTTCATAAAGAACAGGGTGTGATAGTAATGGATGGAGCATTGGATTATGGCGATGGTGTTGTAATTCCAATGTCTGTAATTCGCTTTCCGGCCGAATTGGTAAGATTTGATCAAGAAGGAGTGGAAAGCTGGTTTTATATCCCACCTCAAACGAAATTTGAGATTAGAAGATTTCTTGAGTTATTGCCGGAATCTCAAACACATCGTTTGGAAACAGAATCGCAGCTAATTTATGATGGCGAAGATAATATCGCTGAACTTAAAAAAGTGATTTTCGAACATGCGGAGCCAAGTTGGGAAATTGAGCTTTCAGATGAATTGAAGCAAGAGTTTATCTACAAGGTTATGCTCAAGCCAATTATCAAAACTCAAGGTTCCAAGAATATAAATTGGTTTGAATATAATGTTCAGTATAATTATAAAGATATCAGTTTTTCTCATGAGGAGCTAAGTCATTTCTTTCTTACTAAAGAAAAATTCATGCGCTTGGAAGATGGGCGATTGCTCTATTTTGAAAACAAGAAAACTTTTGAAGAGATAGATGAACTGATAAATATGGGAAAAAAGGAACCGGATGAGGCTTATAAACTTTCGATCTATAATTTGCCATATCTTTATCAACTGGGGAACGTGAATAAAAATGTGAAGATTTATGGTGATGAATATTTAGATGCAATGTTTGAGTCCATTTTAAGACAAAAATTATCGGAACGAGAAACAATAACAGAAACTTTACGCCCCATAATGAGAAGTTATCAGAAAGCAGGATTTCATTGGCTTACGATGATGCAAAAATATGGGCTTTCCGGGATTTTGGCTGATGATATGGGATTGGGAAAAACTATTCAGGCAATTTCGGTTTTGGCAAATCTTCCTTGCGATTCGACTTCTTTGATTATTTGTCCTAAAACTCTACTTTTTAACTGGGCAGCCGAGATAGAAAAATTTTGTCCTTCCTTAAGTTATGTTATTTATGAAGGAAATATAAAAGAGCGAAAAGCTCTTCTGGAAAGCTTGAATATAAATGTGATGTTTGCCTCTTACTCAATTATTCAAAATGATATTGAAGAGTTACAAGAATTTGAATTTGACTATATTATTTTAGATGAAGCGCAACATATAAAAAATAGTGCTGCTTTGCGCACAAAGGCTGTGAAAGAATTAAGAGCAAGGCATAAAATGGCACTTTCCGGTACTCCTATTGAGAATAATCCAGTCGAATTATGGTCAATATTTGATTTTTTAATGCCGGGATATCTTCCTGATTTAAAGAAATACAAAAAACTTTTTATGCAGCAAGATGAAAGTAATAAGGAGTCTTTGGAAAAATTAAAGATGTTGATAACGCCCTTTATTTTAAGGAGACGGAAAAAAGATGTGCTTATCGAACTGCCGGATAAGCAAGTTCAGATAGTATATTGCAAGATGACATCTATGCAGGAGAAAATGTATCTTCAGATTTTGGAAAAAGTGAAACGAGATTTTTTGTCAAATCCGGATATCGGAGATAAGTATATTCACATTTTAGCTGCGTTAACAAAGTTAAGACAAGTATGTAATCATCCTGCTTTATTGGAAGATGATATCAAGAAAACAGATGATGTTTCGGGCAAAACAGCTCTTTTGCGTGAGATAATAATTGATGCTGTGGAGAATGGGAAAAAATTAATTATTTTCAGTCAATTTGTGAAAATGTTAAAAATATTAAAGCAAATGCTTTTAGAGCTGAATATTGAACACGAATATATGGATGGCTCGACCAAAGATAGAAAGAGTGTTGTTGATAACTTTAATGAAAATAATAATGTTAGAGCATTTTTAGTTAGTTTGAAAACCGGTGGTTTTGGTCTTAATCTAACCTCGGCCGACACAGTGATAATCGTGGATCCTTGGTGGAATCCGATGGGAGAAAATCAAGCAATCGACCGTGCTCATAGAATTGGGCAAACAAAAAAAGTAAATGTGTATAAAGTTATTACCAAAGGTTCAATCGAGGAAAAAATCCTGGATCTTCAAAACACTAAAAAAGAGATGTTTGAAAATCTTATTGAGGGTGGACAGGGTGTATTAAAAACTATGACAACCGAAGATTTGCGAAATTTGTTGGAATATTAAGAACTTAAGGGAAAAATGAAATATTTTTACTCAGTTAGCCAAGATAGAGCAGTGGAAACCAAGATAAAGCGTTCCAGGTTTATTGCTCATTTACGCTATGTAAGCACCATGCCCGAGGCAAAGGAGTTTATATCGGAAATATCTGCTCAACATAAAACAGCAAACCATAATTGTTGGGCGTACATTGTGGGTGAAAAAGGGCAGACCTTCCATTCTTCCGATGATGGCGAACCTTCCGGAACAGCCGGGCAACCAATGTTGAATGCTCTGAAAAAACATGATATGATCAATGTGGCGGTAGTAGTTACCAGGTATTTTGGTGGAGTGAAATTGGGGATTAGAGGTTTAATCGAAGCTTATGGTGACAGTGTGGAACAAGCAATTGAAGCTGAGAAACTATTGAAGTTGGTGAAGAAAATTTCCTACATAATAGAAACATCTTATGCTTTTGCCGAAATTTTCAAGTATAATGCTGAAAAGATGCAAGCTGAAATTACCAATTCGGAATACTCAGATGTCATAAAGGTGGAGTTTAGTATTGAGGAGCATTTGAACGAAGATTTGGAAAATTACATTAATGAACTTTCTGCTAGCAAGAAGATTAAAGTGCTTTGAAATTATTATATCTAATCCAAGGCATTGTCGTAAACCTCTTACGCTGTTCTCACGAAATGTCTAGCTGAGACTGATGAAATGAGATCCTTCGTCTCCGCTCAGGATGACCAAAAGATGCCTGTTTTTCGTTTTTCGCCCTTTCCCGATAGATCGGGACTCAGGGTGACAAACCCAGGAAGATAAACTCAATGTGACGAGGTCTCTTTCCTGCTCACGTGAATAATAATTGCATTTAGTAGATGATGTGAGATGATATATAAAACAGCTGGTATAGCCGTAATTGCCGAGAAATTAGAAACACAAACCAAAATAGCTAAACCGGTATTTTTATGTCCCAAAGCAATAGGTAAACTTCTTTTTAATAATTCATTTTTTCTTCCAATAAAATATCCGGTCAAATACAAAACAGAGCAGATAGCTAAGATGTAAGCAAATAGAATTAATATATTTTGTGGTGTATCACTATCAATTTGAACTCGGGCAGAAGAGATTACAATTGTAACTAATAATATTACCAAGAATGGATTAATGGGAGTAATTCGCGATATTATGAATTTAGATAATTTTGTCGATTTTTTGGTGAGGAAGCTGGCCAAAAGCGGAATAAACACAATCTTTGCTGTTCGTAATAATATTGCCAAAACCGGCACAGAGATATCAATTTCTGAAAAAAATAGCCAAAGTAATAATGGGTAGGTAAGTGGAGCAATCATATTGAAAATCAGCAAAAAACTCATTGCCAGTTCAATTTTTCCATTGGCTAATTTGGTTATAACGGGTGAGCCCAATGCTGTTGGTGTGATAATCATGATGATGAGACCAATACGGTATTCAAATGGAAATATCGATGAAGTAAATAAAATAATTGTTGGTAAAATTATCCAATTTAATAGCGGGAAGATTAATAGTTTTTTTTGAAAAAAATGTTCCGATTTTATTTCTATAGGTAACAAACTATTATAAAGCATTAAGATAAGCAGATATGGCAGTATTGGTTTTAGTAAGCCAAATTGAGGTACAAAATAACCAATAAGCATGCTAAGAATTAGCAGTAATCCAATATGTTTTTTGCAAAATTGGGGAAAATGCATTTCGCTTATACGCCTTGTTTATTCGGATCCCAAATATATTTATGCATTTGTAATTGAACCCGGACAGCAAGTTTGTCTTCAATAACCCATTCAACTAATTGTTTAGGCTGTAACCTATCAAAAACGCAAGAAAGTAAAATTTTGTGATTTTCAATTTTGTATTGAGCTAATTTTTTTTTCATCCAGATACAATCTTCCGGGGAAGATAGAA
>DAOWES010000217.1 GCA_030638385.1 Candidatus Cloacimonadota bacterium
ACAGCTTTCGGAAGATTATGTGATGGATATCACAACTTATTTCAAAAATATTTATAATTACGTTAGTACTAAAAAAGAGTACTTAGAAGGTGATAAGAGCGTTAGCTGGTATAAATACATCTCTGAAGATTACGGTAGTGCTCGTGGTATAGATTTTAACATCCAAAAAATGTTATCTAACTTTATCTCTGGTTCTGCTTCATATTGCCTCGCTTGGACAAGCGGAAATAGCGCCGGTGTTGTCCTTCAAGATGATGCTACAAGCTTGCGTGAATTCCCTCTTCCATGGGACATCAGACACAATTTTGGATTTAACATTACATTTAAAGTACAAAAAGGTGAAGAATTCTATTTACCTTTCACAGATATTTTAGTTCCAACATTTATTACAGATGATTTTTCAACTAACTTTACATTTGGTCTTGCTTCCGGAAGTCCATACACACCACTTAATGATGATGACTCTGCAATGGATATGAATAGTGAGCTTAAGCCTTCGACATATTCTGCCAATCTTAAATTTCAAAAGAAGATACGTCTTGCTAGTAAATCATCTTTCAGAGTTTATTGCAATATTGGAAATTTATTCAATAAGAAAAACGTAAACTGGGTATATGGGAAAACAGGATCGGCAACTAATGATGGTAAGTATACCTATGTTGGAACAGACGAAGATGGAAATTATGTAGAAACAAAACCAGCGGGTCATGTATATGGACCTAATGATTATGTATCTTCAAAAACAGTTGAAATTTATAATTCAGTTATTAAAAACCCTACTGCCATTTCCCAAGGTAGAACACTTGAGATTGGTGTATCTTTCAATTTCTAAAAAAAAACATATATATATAATTAGGAGGAAAAATGAGGAGAAAATTTTTAGCGATAATAATGATAATGGTAATGTTAAGCGGTTTCGCAACATTAGCTTTCGCTCAAGATGCTGTTGAGGAAACAGCAATAGAAGAGACAGTGACAAATGCTGAAGCAACAGAAACAACTGATGCTGTAGAGGTAGCCGAAGAAGATTTTGAAGAATCTCCAAGTATTAGCGGTTTTGAAATGTTTGCACGTAAGATAGTTGGTAGTGGCTTTGTTGATTTATTCATCCAAGGTGGATTCACCATGTGGCCAATGCTCATTTTATTAATTTGGGCTATTGCAACTATCATCTGGAAATTAGTTTCACTTTCTTATGCAAAAATCAATGTTGCTGAATTCCTTGATAAACTAGTTCCTCTTGTAAAAGAGAAAAAATATGCTGACGCTATAAAAGTTTGTGAAGAGACAAAAGGACCTGTTGCTTCTGTTGTTCACGCTGGTCTTTCAAAAGCGCAATTAGGTATCGATGCAGTTGAAAAATCTATTGAGAACGCTGGTATAGTTGAAATGGCTTTCTTAGAAAAAGGTTTCATTCCTATCTCTACAACTATCAACCTTGCACCAATGCTTGGATTCTTTGGAACAATGATCGGTATGATCGCGGCTTTCGATGCGATTGCTAAAGCGGGTGAAGTAGATCCTACAATTGTTGCTTCCGGTATTAAAATCGCTCTTATCACAACTGCTGCTGGTTTGGCTGTGGCTATTCCTGTTCAGTTCTTCAATAATATGTTCTTGTCTATGGTTGACACGCTCGTAATGGATATTCAGAGAGGATCAGAAAAAGTAATCGAAACCCTTGTTGAAAACAATTAGGCGGAGAAATGAAATTTAGCAGAAAAAGGAAGGAAATGGGTGGCATCCCAACTTCATCAATGTCTGATGTTGCTTTTCTGCTGTTGGTGTTCTTTTTATCTACCACAAAGTTCGATATAAAAAAAGGACTCGGAATTGTTTTACCTCCTGCCAGCACCAAAGCTGATAAGAGAGTAAAACTGAAAGATGAAAATATCACCAAAGTGTTGATCAACAAAGAGGGAGAAATTCTTCTGAAGACAAAAGATTCAGAAGAGCAGATCTCAATGGCAAAACTTAAATCAAGAATTAGAACATTGGTAAAAAATAACCCAGATATGGTGATCTCACTGAAAACAGATAGAAAAAGTAAATATAAATATATGGTAATGGTTCTTGATAGACTTCAGGCTGCTGGAGCTGAGAAGATCTCATTATCAACAAACTAGGAAGGAACTATGGCAAAATTTGTAAAAAAGAATAAGCCCGAATCTGCGATACCGACTGCGTCGATGTCCGATATAGCTTTTCTGTTACTTCTTTTCTTCATGGTTTCCACTGTGTTTGTGAAAGAACGAGGCTTAAAAGTTACTATGCCTCGAGCAGAAAGCATTCAAAAAATCCCTCGTAATCATTCAGCAACAATCTATGTTAATTCTGCCGGGACAATCTCAATTGATGATTTTCCGGTAGAAATCCCACAGATTGCCGGTATTATGAATAGTAAGCTTGCAGAGGATTTCAACTTGATAACTTGCTTTAGAACAGACCAAAATACAAGTTACGGTATTATGTCTGATATTCTGAACCAATTAAGAGAAGCTGAGTGTTTACGTGTTTCATTTGAAGCGAAATTGAAAAGGTAGGGAATGATGAAAGAACAAACATATAAAGATTGGAAAGATGTTGCTAGTAGTCACCTTGAAAAGTGCACTAGCTTAGCTATCCTGATTCTTCTTTTTGCCTTTTTGGTTTCTCCCAAACTCGAAGTTAAAACATATCATGCCGAAATAAAAATTATTGAAGCAATTGATATTCCTCCGGAAATTCGAGAAAAAATTAAACCACCTGAAGCAACTGTGAAACCACAGATTGAGATTGTGATTGATGACGACTTTGAAGGTGAGGAAGATGAAGATATTGAAACTATCGATACTATTGAAACAACTTCTCTCGATATGGAAAAGATCATAGAAACTACTCAAATTGGAAAAACTTCTAAATTTGTTATTTACGAAGATGCTCCAGTTCCAATAAAACAGGTTAAGCCTATATACCCGGCTTTTGCTAAAATTGCCGGCATCGAAGGACAAGTGTACCTGGAAGTTGAAGTGCTTATTGATGGTTCAGTTGGTGCTATTGAAGTAAGAAAATCCTTGATGGCTGGTCCCGGTGGACTAGACGAAGCTGCTGTGACAGCTGTGAAACAATGGAAATATAGTCCTGCTAAAAGTAATGGTAAACCTGTTGCTGTGTGGATTACATTCCCAGTTAGTTTCTCATTAAATTAATTAATTTGGAGGCAGAATAAATGAAATTTTCCAAAATAAGGATCATATTCATCTTAGTAATTCTGTTAGTTATGTCATCTATGCTTACAGCAAGATCTGTAAATGGTGGCAGTGCTGATAAAAAATTCGATTTGATCAAATACCATAATGTAGGAAATATCTGGCTCCGTGTGAGTAACTACGGATTCTTTGGATCCGGTGATGATATTACTCCGAAATGGCCATCATTGGAATACCCAGGCGGTAGTGGTATCGATTACCTCTATCAAGGGGCTTTATGGTTTGGTGCAAAAAAAGTAAGAAGAAACTCTTTCGGTCAAAAATTGTATTGGCTGGAAAACCCCGAAGATGAAAATGATGTTGTGGCAGAAGATGACCCATTATGGTCAGAAGAACTTGAGGTAGCAATGGATACGCTGGTATCTGTTGGATTTGATGGTGATGAAGATCTTTATGAATTCTTACCAGCTTATAATCCTCTTGAAACATCAGCTTTAGGCTCTACTTATGGACAATATAATATCTCAGATACAATTATGACTGCATCTATTCGTACTCAACAACGTGGAGTTGATGATGATGGTGACGGACTTATTGATGAAGATCCTGTGGGATATGCTTTCCCTTTTAGAAGTAAAGACGAATTACCGGCTGAATTTAATGTATATGGTGGTGAATTCTTAGGTGACCTTGATCCTTCCGATATGGGACCAATTAATTCATACTCAGAGATCTGGTTCCCATTAGGGTTTGTGGATCTGGCAAGTGATGAAAATAAATTATACAACTTTACAAAACCTAATGATGATGATGGTGACGGTTTTACTGACGAAGATGGTTACCCCGTTTCTGAACAAGATTTTATCTCATATTATTATGACTATAGCCCATTTGGTACTGTCGGAGAAAGACATTGGGGATCAAGCTCAGGCAATAATGATCATTACCCATTGAAAGTTCGTGTACGCCAGCTTAGTTACCAATGGAGTTATGAATATATTAAAAACCTTGTTTATATCGAATTTGATATAACAAACATGAATCCTGAAGATGATCTATTAGATTGTGCTATGGGAATTTACATGGATTCTGACGTAGGGCCACAACCTTGGAGTTCTCAAGAGAAAGCCGGTGACGACGTTAGTAGTTATGTAAAAGGTGAAGGATATAACTTCGCATATACATTTGACGCCGACTTTGATGGCGGACTTTCTACAGGTTATGTAGGATCTCGTGTTTGTACACCAGACCCGGAACAACTTGAATTTGCTTGCTGGACTTGGGCTGTTGGTAAAGGCCCAGATGATAGTAATCCCAGAAAGCTTAATGTAGAGGTTGCTAATGAAAAATATTGGTTAATTACACATAATAAAGATTCATTTAATGATGATTATATTTCATTGAAAGATGATCCTGATACTCAAATGGATGCTCCGGTTGATACTAGATATCTATTTGGTTTCTATGGTGCTCAAGCTCACACCGGTGACACAGATAAAAATGGAATTGATGACTATTTAGAAGAAGATAAGAAAGGTAATTATTTCAAACGTTGGAATCTTGCACCGGGAAAAACAATGAAAATTGTGCTTGCAATATTCCCGGGAGATACAGTTAACGAGTTGAAAACACAATCTACTTGGGCAAAAGAAATTTATGGCAACCCTCAAACTCTTACAACTGTTGTTATTCCGGATACAGCAAATCACTACGAAGCTCCTGAGCCTCCCAAAATCCCTAATATGTTTGCAGAGCTCGTTGACCGTAATGGTGAAAATAAAGTTAATAGAATTCATCTATACTGGGATAATCAATCTGAGATGGAAAATATTGATGTAAAAACTGTTAATAATGAAGTTATGGGTTGGCAAGACAGCAATGAGGATCTCGATAGTTACATTGATAATTATGATGTTGCGACATTCCCTGCTTATATACCGGCACCGGATGATAGTAAATATAACGAGAATGCTACCATAAACCCATGGACTGCTTTCAGATTACGTCACGACTTCCAAGGTTATTCTCTTTGGGGAAGATCTGGCAGTGGATCTCAAGAAGATTGGACTCAAATGCAAAGATGGGATAAAATTGAAGAAGATCAAGATATTGCCGATTATAATATCAATGCTGGAACAGATGATTATATGAACTTTGGAGGAAACCTTGGCAACGATATAGGCCTTCCGAACGTACATACAGCAACTGAAAAAGATGTTACATACTACAGATATAACGATCAATATGAATTGGTTCTCTTTGAAATTGGTGATTTAGTTTATGGTGATCATCTTTATAATTCAACAGCTGTTTATTCTGCTGAATTAGAAACTGATCTTGCCGGAAAATCACCTAATGACCAAGCATTATATTTCAAAAATCCAAATGTTAGAGATGATGTATATCTTGCACTCTATAATGATAAGTTAATTCCTTTTCCAAAGCATGGAGGAGAAAGTGCTATCGATAACCCTGTAGCTCTTGAGAAATTACGAAAAGATCGTTTATCAAGAAGATACTACAATCAATGGATCAATAATCCTCCTAAAGGAATTGAATATTATTGTGCTGTTGCTTCTTGGGATAGAGGTATTCCAAAAGCTAACTTAGCATCTCTCGAATCTGGTAGAGACGGTAATATGAGAGTATTCTTCCCCGGTACATTATCACGTGATAATATGGATGATATTCATGTTGTTCCAAATCCATATATTGGACAAAGTAAATTTGACGGAAGAAGACAAAAAGATGATAAAGGCGATAAGAGCCGCCGTCTTTGGTTCGTAAATCTTCCTGAAGTTTGTACTATCAAAATTTACACTCTGGCAGGAGACCTTGTAGATATAGTCAAGCATGATGGAGCGGCGAGAGAAGATATTATCTCTGTTAGTAAAGCTGCTCAATATGGTGTGAAGGCAAATGGTATGGCATCTTGGGATATTCTTTCTAAGAATAACCAAATCATTTCTGCGGGTGTTTATTTATATTCAGTAATTGATGAAGACGGCAATAAGAAAGTCGGCAAATTTGTGATAATCAAATAAGGGGTAATACATGAAAAAATACTTAAGCATATTGTTTATCCTGATGATGGTTCCCGGATTGCTTTTAGCAGAAACTTTTGCAAAAACCGGTACGGCAGGTGTACAATTTCTAAAACTGGGAATTGATGCTAGAGCTATCGGAATGGCAGAAGCTTATACTGCAGTTACAGATGATATTTCATCTGTTTATTGGAATCCTGCAGGATTAGCTTTAAAATCGAATAATCAGGTTTTATTCTCCCACACAGAGTGGGTTGCTGATATTCGTTATGAATATTTAGCAGCTTCCCAAGTAACCGGCATTGGTACATTTGCCCTTTCAGCTGCATTTTTGCATATGGATTGGATGGATGTTTATACCGAAGACTCATTTGAGTATCCAACCGGAGAAACGTTTACCAATAGCGATCTAGCCATTGGTTTAAGCTATGCAAATGAATATACTGATAAATTCTCATTTGGATTTACATTAAAGTATCTTAGAGAAAATCTCGACGAATATTCTGTAAATGGAGCCTCGGTTGATATTGGTTCTTTATACAATACAGGTTGGAAAAATTTTACGATTGGAATGTCATTAAGAAATTTCGGACCGGATTTGAAATTTGAACTGGATAATGACAATGATGGCAAACTTGACGAAGATACTTTTGACCTTCTTGATAATGATGGTGACGGACTTATCGATGAAGATAAAGAAGAAGTACCTTTCAAACTTCCTATGAATTTCTCTTTGGGAGTTGCTTTAGATGTGTTCCGTACTGATCAACACTCACTTATCAGCTCATTTCAGATTGATAACTGCGTTGATAGAATGGAAACTTACAACTTAGGATTCGAATATAAAGTTGGTACATTCAAAGTAAGAGCAGGAAAACAATTTATGCTTGATACTGCCGGAATTTCTGCAGGATTTGGCTTGAATATTCCTACTAGCTTTGCTATTATAGATTTGGATTATTCTTATACTGATATGGGTGACCTTTCCGAAAGTTTCTTAAAATCACCTCATCGTATATCTTTAAAACTCTCTTTCTAGAGGGTTTTAAAGATAACTTTCTGTATAATAATAGATGAAAAATAATTAGGTTTTTTAACTAAATAAAAAAAACCGCTAAACAAGGAGGATAAAATGAAAAAATTAGTAGTACTTTTACTAGTAATTGCGCTTGCCGGATCTCTTTTCGCTTATAACGATTTGATGGTACAAGCAGAAAAAAAAGTTACAAATAATGGTGATGTTTTAAAACGTCAAACTAGAGAAATTCCTGAATATGGATTTGAAGTTGGTTTAACTGATATGGCTACAACGTTCTATGACTATATGCCAGGTAGTTATTGCAGTAGCCCACTTAGAATTCTTAGTGATGGTTCAGCTTACGCTGCATTCCACGGTCAAGAAACCGATAGTAGTAAGAGAAGAGTTTTTTATTCTTATATTACTGCTGATGGAAATGTTTCTACTTCCAAAATAGGAACTGATAACATTTTTGAAGGTTATGCCGGTATTGCTGTTGATCCTGAAACAAATAATCCATTTGTGGCATGGCATGCAGAAGCTACTGCTGGTTATGAAGTAGTTTTTACTTATGATATGTATCAAGCTTATGGTCCTGGCTATTGGAAAAAACCATTCGTTATAATTGATTCTAAAACTCCATCTCCACTTGCTGATGATGAGTTTCTCTGGCCTTACACATACATCGGACCATCTCCGGTTGATGGAAAACGTAGAGTTTATGTAACAGCAAATAATAATAATAAAATCAATACAGGTCCTTCTGAAAATGTACTACTTGCTTATGCTGATTTTGATGGAAATGATGTTATTGACCAGTCTGAACTTGATTGGACATATACGACTGTTCCTAAATTTGATGAATGGCATGCTGCTACTGAATGGATAAGACCTTTTAAGACAATGGCTGTTTCTGAATTTGATGGAAGAATCGCTTATATGGGATATAATACAGACGAAGAAGCATTTGTAATTTACAATGATAACTATGGTGAAGGTGATTGGACTTATAAAAGTGAACCACTAAATATCTCAGTTACAAACCCTCTCAAGCAAGATGGAACGCCTCAATTTGTTCTAGACAATGATGTTCCTGCAAAAATCTCTTTCTCACACCAAAATGATGGACACTTTAATGCAGTATTTATGGAAGGTGGTTCAAAACTTTGGACTCCGGGTGCTCTTGGTCTTAGAGGTGAAGAAAATGCTGAAGGTAAAACAGTTATTTGGCCTTATTACATTTTCCCAAAAGCTTTCAACTACGATTTTACCACTGATGAATTCTCTTTTGTTGACCTTGATATTACAGGATCTCCAGAGGGAGCGGCAACAGATGGAAAACCAATGCTTCCTTGGGATTTAGATGAAGATGGTGCAGTTGACGAGTATTACGATAACGGTGGAGTAAAAAGTGAAACTGGATGGCCTTGCTATTTCCATGAAGGTGACACAAGTCCTTTCAACGAAAATACTTTCTATTTAGCTAAAAACGAAGCAAAAGGCTGGTTAGTTGCTGTTTGGATGGACGGTTTAAAGAACAAGCATGCTCAAGCCGGTGAAGGTTATGAAGACTGGAATGAAGTTGCTGAGATCGCAATCGCTATCTCTTCAGATAATGGTGCTAATTGGGAAGAAACAATCAGATTGAACAGTCTCGAAAATGATGAACTTAGCGGAGTTAAACCAGCTTATGTTTATCCTGGTGACATTGTTGAAGATATTGGTGGTGGATATGGTAAATTACACCTTATGATGCTTGATGATAACAGCTTCGGTTCTTCTATTCATCAGTTTGGAAATGCTGATGGTGGTACTATGAAGTATGCTGCTCTCAAAATCGACTTTAAGGACGACGCTTCTGATAATAACGAAACAGCGCCGGTTCTTGGTATGCTTGCTCAAAACTATCCTAACCCATTCAACCCAACAACTACTATCAGTTTCAATTTAGTTGAAGCCGGAAATGTAACTTTGGATGTTTATAACACAAAAGGTCAACTAGTGAATACTCTCGTTAACAACGAGGTATATACTACCGGAAACCATAATGTTGTTTGGAATGGTGTAGATTCTAGAGGTAAAGGCCTTACAAGTGGAGTTTACTTCTACAAAATCAAGTCTGGAAAATTTACTTCTACTAAAAAGATGATTCTTCTTAAATAATTTATTCATTTAAATTAGTAGGATATATATATTGCCCCGTGATTGGAAACAATTATGGGGCATTTTTTTTGTTCTAAAGATTTGGGCTCTCGAAAAATCATCATGATTTCGGCCACACTGAGCTTCCGATTTATCGGGGAGGGATCTCCATTCCAATTTAGGAGTTATTGTCGTCTTTCCGTCAGAGGCACAGCTGGTAAACCTTTGGCTGGAACTCTCCTTGCTACTGCTAATGAAGAATCTATCTAAGAATTGTGCATCAATCCCAATATTGACATTTCGAGGGAACAGCGTGAGAGAACCCCCTCAATGAGACGAGATGTTTTTGATTGAATAATCCGCAGGATTTTATTCATTTCAGAGATAGGTTTTAACCTATCGAAAAAGTAATGCAAATTTATATTTACACCCCCCGTCAGTCGAGATCGTTTTTCTACGAGTCGGCTTTGATCATTTATTTTTTTAGTTATTAACTCTATTTTTTCCCAATAGAGAATCTCATTCTCTCGCTTAATAAAACCATATCTCTTAAATAATGAGTATTTTCGGCATTCAACCATTTCTCTTCGAAATCATCCGGTTGAACAAGAGTAGAGATCGCAGCTAACGTTTTCAAATGAAATGCCCTGTCCTCTTTTGTCCCAACAAAAACGAATATAGCTTTAACAGAGTCTTCTTCGGGGGTGAATTTGATGCCCTCTTTGCAACGAATTAGCATTAAGAAAAAATGACCACTACCTTCAATAATTATATGAGGAATGGCAATGAAAGGTGATATTGCTGTATTGCAATCTGCTTGCCTTTTTTGTAGAAGCGTAAAGACCTCTTCTTCCTTCATCTCAATCGCAGCCGAAATATTTTTAGAAATTATCTTGAAAAGATGCTCTCTTTCCATAGGGCCTTCCAGATCTAAAATCGTGGCAGTTTTTACCAAATTATCGAATTTATCGTGTTTGATATTATCTCTTTCAATTATAATGTCTCTGAATTCCGATTCCAGGATATGATCAGTTAACTTCTTGTCCGTAATTCTTTTAAGTAAATGTAAAAGAGCATATTCGCCGGCAGATTTTTTCCTACCGTAAAACAGATAAATGCTTATACTTATTAAAAGAAAAGCAGTAGTTATCTCGATCGCTTCGAGTCCGAGATCGATAATGAAAAATGAGAAAATAATAATCCCAAAAATTTGCAACCAAGGATAAAAAGGAGTTTTAAAACTTGGTCTGTAATTCTTTAATTTGCTTTCTCTTAATATAATTACCGCAAGATTAGTTAAAACATAAGAGGTCAAGATTACAACGGAAGCTGCTTTTACCAACATCTCCAAAGGTAATTGTAATGCTAGTAAAATAAATAAACCGGTTATGCAAATTGAGAGAACAGGTGTTTTAAATCTTTTATTGACTTTGCTGATAGCATTTGGCAAAAGATTATCTCTGCTTAAAGCTAATGGGTAACGAGATGCAGACATTATGCCGGCATTTGCAGTTGTGATAAAAGCTAATAGTGCGGCAATCGAGATGATGATGAATCCGGGTGTTCCGGTAATGATTCTTGCTGCATCTGCTATTGGCGTAAGTGAACCGGAGAAATCCTTTGCCGGTAAAACTCCAACCGTCACGATAAGAATTAGAGTATATATTAATGTAACAGTAACTACAGAGAAAATCATGCCCAGAGGTATATTCTTTTTAGGATTTTTAATTTCTTCCGAAACACTTGCTACTTTCAATAATCCACCAAAAGAGATGAAAATAAAACCGGCTGTTGCAAAAATCGGATTAATTCCTTTAGGCGTAAAAGGATAGTAATAAGAAGTATCTATTTTGGAAAATCCAAAGATTATGTATAAAACCATTAATATTAATAAACCGGAGACAAGTGAAACCTGGAATTTGGCAGCTTCTTTTACTCCGATTATATTCAATAAAACAAAAAATACACAAACAATAATTGAAGATGTTAATGTTGGAAATCCGGTAGTAATATAAATTATTTCCGATATACCAAATATGGCAAAAGCACTCTTTAACGATAAGGCAAACCAGCTTAAAAAACCGGAAATAGTCCCAATGAACGGACCTAAACTTCTATTGATAAAATAATAATCACCACCAGCTTTGGGCATAGCTGTGGAAAGTTCTATAATACTAAAAATACCTATCAAGGCAAGAATCCCTGCCAGGAAATATGAAATAAATACTGATGGCCCTGTGCGAGCAAAAGCAAGACCGGGTAAGATAAATATTCCGGAACTTATCATCGCTCCTGTGGCAATGCTAAATACATCGAAGAAATTTAGCTCTTTTTTCAATTTCATTTATAAGACTCCTTATTTTAAACACACAAAGACTAACTTGGATCTGCATAATTAAGTGTTTTGTAAAACCTCATCCCGACCTTCTCCTGCGAGGAGAAGGAGTAAGAAAAAGAAAAACGATCTCGATCAGAACCCATTACACACATACTAACTATCAAGATAATGGTTGCTGTTTGCACGATTTTCCCTACTATGCTTTTGTGAAATAGCCACTTGCTGTGGGGAATAAGAGTAAACTCAACCTGAAGACCAAAATAAAGATTTTGCTTTTTTTTTGTCCAAGAAAAAGTTAATTTAGTCGTAAGCATTTAAGAAGGGATAACCTTTTGTACTCTTCCTAAGTTTTTGTTAGTTTTTCAGCGTTTCTATTCCGTTTTGACTCTCATGTTAAATAGATTATCGTTAAAAATATTTTTTCTAACAGTAAAGCTAAACCACTCATCTTTTTGAGGGACAGATGCTTGGGACGGAGAAAATGCTGAAACATAACAAGCGATTAAGTTATTTGTATAAAGATTATAAATATTTATTTCATCTTCATTAAGCAAAAATAAATATTTTTCTCCATTATATTTTGCCTCAGGAAATAATATATTGTACTGCTTGCTTCTATATTTTATAGCATTTTTGTTTTCAGAAAAAAGTAGTTTATCCCATTTAGTATAAAAATAATAAAATTCCTCAGTTTCACCGATTATAAGATTATCTTTTTTTATTATAATCTCTGCTCTATTATTTTCAGGAAATTGAATATTTGTCATTGTTTGATAGTTATTGATGAATTTTTTCCACTCTTTCTCAAGTGGTAGATCGTTAGAATTAATGCTAATAGTAACAGGATAATTTGCATTATATTTCCGATATAATTGTAAAAAAGCTTCTACGCCAATTTTCTCGAGCAAAAAGGATATATACAGTCCACTTATCGGATAGCTTAAAGAAGCATCATTATTGTAAAAACCATTATAAGAGAGGAGATCTTTGTAAGAAAGAAATTCAGAGATTTCCAGAAAATAACCCATGTCAGTTATAATTTCCGGCTCTTTGCCTCCTCTTCCTCCTAAAGCAACAGCAATCCCTTCCAATAAAAAAGGATGTGTGTAAATAGCTAAATCCCTTAATTTATAGTTGATTAGCAGATGGGCTAATTCATGGTAATGACAGTTGAAAGTAGTGATAATACTATCTGATGCAAGGATATATAATCCACGAGTATTAAACCCGGTGATTTGCTTTATCTCTTTTGTATCCCTACAAAAAACATAGATAATTTTTTCTTTTCTAAGCTTAGCTTTTTCTTCTTGAGTAAATTGTAATTTATCAAATGTCTTCTTAATGAATTCTTCTAATTGCTCAATTGATTGATCATGAAATAAAGTCGGATCACTTATTAAGAATCTAAAATATTCGCTCTCATGAATTTCCCATTTCGAGGTATGATATGAAATGGGAGAAATAAATTTGTCTTCGTAAAAATAAAATTCTTTCCGGTATTTATGATCATCAGTGATAAAAGAGAGCTTTGAGTATTTTTCTTCTAACTCTTCAATTTTTAAAGAGTAATTTAATTGTTTTTTTTGTAATAACTTTTTTACATTTGAATCAATATCGTAACTAATCAACCACTTATGTTCAGTGTTATAATAACTAATACCCAATCGTAAATCTCTTGATAGTTCCTCTTGTAAGATGTAATTTTCCAAATTAGAAGAATTATCTATTAATGCTTTAATAAATTCTGTAGCAGTTTGTTCGTTTAAAGCAAACAGGTTATTGAAACAAAAGATTATCAATAAAATAAATATTTTTTTCATCTAGATATTCCTTTGGGAGATTGCCATTAAGGTTTTGCGGG
>DAOWES010000168.1 GCA_030638385.1 Candidatus Cloacimonadota bacterium
GGGGGATCTGCAATATCGCAACATGAGAACCGGTGAACTAACAAGCGTACATGCAATGACATTTACCATCAAGGATACCGATACAGGAGAACCACGGTTTCTGGCTAATGTTTCGTTGGATATAACCGAACGCAAACAGGCGGAAGATGAAATGCAGAAACTTGCGGCGGTGGTGAAACACAGTAGCGAACTTGTCAATCTCAGTACCCTCGATGGCAGGATGATTTTTCTGAATGAATATGGTGGCAAAATGCTGGGTATAGAACCTCATGAAGTAGAGAATGTGAATATCATGGAGGTTATTCCCGAGCATTTAATAGGGTTGGTAGAAAAAGAACTCCTACCTACACTGATGAAAGGGGAGAGCTGGGCGGGGGATCTGCAATATCGCAACATGAGAACCGGTGAACTAACAAGCGTGCATGCAATGACATTTATCATCAAAGATATCGATACAGGAGAACCACGGTTTTTGGCTAATGTTTCGTTGGATATAACCGAACGCAAACAGGCGGAAGAGAAAATTAATTATCTAAATCTAGTTCTTCGTTCTGTTCGAGATGTAAATCACTTGATAACAAAAGAAAAAAACAGAGATGTGCTGTTACAAGAGTCTTGCAATATACTTACGAGAGACAAAGGATATGCTAATGTCTGGATCGTTCTATTTGATGAAGAACATAAAGTTGATTTTGCAACAAAATCCGGGGGTGGAGATAATTTCGAACTTTTATTAAATGATTTGAAAAAAGGCAAACTTTCTTACTGCGTCAAAAAAGCTTTAAATCAACCGGAAGTATTATTGATAGAGAATCCTGAATTTGAATGTGCAGATTGCCCCATTTCCAGGAAATATGAAGGGTGCGGTGCAATAGCTGTTCGTTTGGGATACAATAAAAAAGTTTATGGTTTGTTGTGTGCAAGAATAGAAAAAGAATACCTCGCTGATGAAGAAATACTGGATTTATTTACAGAGCTTACCGATGATATTGCTTTTGCATTATATCGTCTGGAATTGGAAGCAGCACGCAAACAGGCAGAAGTGCAGATCAAAAAGAGCTTGGAAGAAAAGAATACTCTTCTAAGGGAACTGTATCATCGAACCAAAAATAATATGCAGGTTATCTCTTCAATGATACGCATGCAATCTCGGAATTTTGAGATTTTAAACAAAACCGAGAAAGTCGGAATCATATTTGTTCAAGATATGCTCGGTGATATTGTAAATAAGATCAAAGCAATGAGTCTTGTTCATCAAAAATTATATCAATCTCACAATCTATCTCGTATTAACTTAGGAGAATATATTGAGGATCTTCTGAAATTGCTGCTCCAAAGTTATAGTGCTCATTCTAAAATAGTCTTAATTAATCTGGAGCTGAAGGATGTATTTGTATTAATTGATTTGGCAATACCGTTGGGACTGATCTTAAATGAACTGATCTCTAATGTATTTAAACATGCCTTCCCCAATAATATGGAAGGTGAAATATCCATCCGCTTGTACAAAGAAGAAAACGGAATTATCAATATTCATTTAGCGGATGACGGGATTGGTTTCCCGCTTGATTTTGATGCTAGAAAAGCAAATACAATGGGGCTTCAAACTATATTCGATCTTATGGAGTATCAGCTGAGAGGGGAAATAACGTTTGAATCAGAAAAAGGCTTGAAATGGCATATGAAACTAATGGATAATTTGAACAAAGAGAGAGTGTGAAATGAAGAAGAAAATAAGTATTTTAAGCGTGGCAGGGTCGAACTTTATAGGGGATTTGCTTTTGTAAAAGAGGAGTGAAGATGAAAAAAACAGGAATTATTACAGTTGTTGTTATAGTTGGAGTCTTGATTGGTGGTTATCTTTGGTTGAACCAAGCGAAGCCAAAATATACCGGACCAGTTGAAAAAATTACTGTAGCAGCAGCCGAGTATCTTACCGGGGCTCTTGTTTATGTTGCTGAAGATCAGGAATTTTTTAAAAAAAATGGTTTAGATGCGACTATAAAACATTATGGATCTGGTAAAGCATGTGCTGATGCCCTTATAGCTGGTGAAGCTGATATTTCCACTTCAGCGGATAATGTTTTTGTGAATTATAGTTTTAAATATCCGGATCTTAGGGTATTTGGAACTGTTGCTACCAAACAGATCAAGGAATTAGCCGTCCTAAAAGACAAAGGAATCACAACCATAAATGATTTAAGAGGGAAAAAGATTGGAGTCACCAAAAAGAGTGGGGCTGAATTTCTTCTGGGAGTATTTTTAACCTTAAACGCTATTCCATTGCAAGCCGTAAAACTTGTTGATTTAAAACCACCCAAAATGCTGGATGCAATCTCAAAGGGTGATGTAGATGCTGTTATTACCTGGGACCCTTATCTTTATAATATAAAGAAAGAACTGGGTGATAATGTGGTAAGCTGGTTTGCGGGGGAGGAATTTTACTTTGTATTACTTTCCAAAGAAGATTGGATAAAAAACCATCCGAAAGCTAGCGAGCGCTTTATAAAAGCAATATTAGAGGCAGAGGCCTATGTTAAAGAACATCCTTTAGAAGCCAAAAAGTTTATAAAGAACAGATTTAATTATGAATCGGATTACATGGATTACAGTTGGCCAAAGCAGAAGTTTGCCGTTATCCTTGATCAGGCTATGTTGGTTTCATTTGAAGATAAGGCAAGATGGAGCATAGAAAATAAGCTAACAACGGCAACAGAAGTTCCAAATTATCTTGATTATATTTACCTGGATGCTTTGGAAGAGGTTAAACCGGAAGCAGTTGGGATAATTCACTAGGAGGGATTTTAGGTATGAAGATCAAAAACAAATTATATGTGAATGCCGGAATCGCAATTTTCTTGGTTGTAACTCTTTTTTCTGTAGTCTTGGTGGTATCTGGTAGAGTGATTGAAGAAAAAAGAAGACATGAACTAATGGATAATGTACGTGTAAGCATATCGGAGCTTGATTTAATTACCTATGACTATTTGCTGCACCGCGAAAAGCGGATGAGCTACCAGTGGAATCTAAAATACAAGTCTTTGGGAAAGATTCTTAATGAATCAGCAGAAGAAGAGAGGCTGAAATCAATAGATGCTGATTATGTTACTATTGGGAATTTATTTTCACTAATAACTGCAAACTACCAAAAAAGACAACAGTTTATTCAAGAGGGATCTTCTCAGGAAATGATTGATATTGCTGTTCGGCAAGAAGAGAGATTTGTCGCTCAGCTATTAATAACATCACACTCAGTAATCACCGATGCTTCTCGAATTGCTAAAGAGACACATGCTGAAGCAATGAAAACTCAAGCACTAGCTAGAAACATGACTTTAATATTAATGATAATTCTTGCTATTACTGTAACATCTACGTCACTTCTTGTTGCCGGGAGTATCACAAAACCACTGAATAAACTAACCCAAGGTGCTGAAATAATTGGAAAAGGGAATCTTGAACATAGGGTTGAGATCAAAACTAAAGATGAGATTAGTGAATTGGCGGTTGCATTTAATCAAATGACACAAAACTTAAAAGTATCTCTCTATGAGTTAAAGAAAGAAATTGCTGTGCGCAAGCTTGCGGAAGAAGAAGTTCGTGAATCAGAAAAAAGGATAAGAAACTTGATGGAAAACCTTCCAATCGGTATTGCAATTACTACTCCTGAGGGAGATGTTCCGGAAGTGAATACAGCTTTATGGAAGATTTTTGGCTATGATTCGAAAGAAGAATTTTTAAATATACCTATTGAAGCTCATTATTACAATTCAAGAGAGAGAGAACGATTCGTAAGACTACATAAAAAAGGTTTGGTTAAAGGTTGGGAGGTACAATTAAAACATAAAGATGGCTCGGTATTCTGGGGGGCAATTACTTCGGCAACTTTCTTAACCGAAGCCGCTAAGACTGAATTCATTAATGTATTTGAAGACATTACCGAACGTAAGAAAATGGAAGAAAAAAATAATCGTCTCAGCCTCCTTCTTCGTTCTGTTCGAGATGTAAATCAGTTGATAACAAAAGAAAAAAACAGAGATGTGCTGTTACAGGAATCTTGCAAGATATTCACGAGAGACAAAGGATATGTTAATGTCTGGATTATTCTATTTGATGAAGAATATAAAGTTGATTTTGCAGCAAAATCCGGGGTTGGAGATAATTTCGAACTTTTATTAAATGATCTGAAAAAAGGCAAAGTTTCTTCCTGCGTCAAAAAAGTTTTAAATCAACCGGAAGTATTATTGATGGAGAATCCTGAATCTGAATATGCAGATTCTCCTGTTTCCGGGAAATATGAAGGGAGAGCTGCAATAGCTGTTCGTTTGGAGTACAATAAAAAAGTTTATGGTTTGTTGTGTGCAAAAATAGAAAAAGAATACCTCGCTGATGAGCAAATGGTGGGTTTATTCACAGAAGTTACCGAGGATATTTCTTTTGCATTATATCGTCTGGAATTGGAAGCCGCACACAAACTTACAGAAGAACAGATCAAAAAAGATTTGGAAGAGAAGAAAGCACTTATTCAAGAATTGTATCATCGAACCAAAAACAATATGCAGGTTGTCTCTTCGATGCTTAAGATGCAATCCAGGCATTCAGAGAGCGAATTAGTTCATAATGCATTCAGAGAGATAATTAACAAGATCAAATCAATGTCGCTGGTTCACGAAAAATTATATCAAGCAGATGATCTTTCCAAGATCAATTTGAAAGATTATATTGAAAATCTTATTCGTTTGCTAAGGCGAAGCTATTCACAACAAGCTGCAAATGTTTCTCTGAATTTTGAGTTGGAAGATGTGTTTGTGCTAATTGATTCGGCAATACCTTTAGCATTGGTTTTAAATGAATTGATCTCAAATGTGTTTAAACATGCCTTTCCGGAAAGTGGGAAAGGTGAACTATCCATCCGCTTGTATCAAGAAGAAAACGGAACCATCAATATTCATTTAGCGGATAACGGAGTTGGCCTGCCGGTTGATTTTGATCTTGCAAAAGTAAAGACAATGGGACTTCCTACTATGTTTTCACTTATCGACTATCAGTTAAAGGGTGAAGTAACTTATCTAGTCGAAAATGGCTTGAAATGGCATATGAAATTTTGGGATGATTTACAAAAAACGAGAGTGTGAAATGAAGAAGAAAATAACTATTTTAATCGTGGAAGATGAAGCGATGATTGCCTGTGAGATGGAACTAAATTACCGTTTGATTTAGTAATTATGATATTTGGAGGAGTTATGAAAAAGTTATTTATGGTAATCTTTTTGATGATGGTTACAATAATTTGGGCCGAAAGATCTGTTTTTCGTCCTGATATGTTAATGAATCAGTTCAACGGGTTTAATAACTTGCAGATGAATCACTCGATTTCATTTTCAAGCGGGGTATCTTCAAATTCTCAAAGTTATTATATCTCTACCTATACCAACCATCTTAAATATCAATTTGGACCAAAATTAGATTTGAAACTAGATCTTAATTTTGTGAATTTTGGTACAGCAACATATAAGAGTGGTATTGAATTTAATGGTAATAAAGATAATTCAAATATTGTGATACCTGAATTTGAACTTAATTATCAACCATCCGAAAATACTTCGATAAAGTTTAAGTTTCGTACAGTTACGCCATTTTATAATAGATCGGATGATTTTTTGAAGTGGTGACCTATTTTCATTTTCACCACGAAATCCCTAAGGCACTAAGTACACGAAGAAGAAAATAGCAAAGTGTGAAAATCCCCTCTATCAGAGGGGTGGCAGCTGCGAGTCGGCTTTGCTTTAGCAAAACGATCTCGAGCTGACGGGGTGTGTGTTAGTTCACCATTCAGCATTCAACGGCTCAGGGTGACATTTCTTCCCATTTCCATCCCGTCACATTGAGGCGTTCTCTCACGTTGCTCTCATGAAATGTCTATATCGGATTGAAGGACAAATCTTAAATATCATTCTCACGGCAATAGGGAATAATTATTTCAAATAGCAGCTCGGCATATTTATCTGATTTTGCTTTACCAATACCGGTTATTTTTAGTAACTCTTGATGGGTTTGAGGATAATAATTACAAATTTCAATTAAGGTTTTATCATGAAAAATGGTATAAGGTGGTAAATTCATCTCATCGGCAATTTCTTTTCTTTTTTTCCTAAGAATTTCAAATAGTTTTACGTCATAATTTTTTATGGTTTCTCTCTTCTTCAGCAAGATTTTGTCTTCAATAAGATTTCCCAAAAATTTATCTCTGTTTTTTAGAATATTAGTTGCTTTATTGGTCAATTTCAAACTTCCGAATTGCGAATCTACATTAAGTAAATTTCCTCGAACCATTTGTCTGTATAGGTGCAGCCACTGTTTAGCAGATAGCTCTTTGCCGATTCCATAAGTTGAAATCTGATCATGTCTTTTTTCCAAAATTCTTTTATCTTTTGAACCGCGTAAAATTTTAATTATGTGATTAGAACCGTAAAATTGCTCTGTTCGATAGATACAAGACAAAAACTTTTGTACATAGATCGAAAGATCCTCTTTTTCGTGCTTTTCTTTTAAACAATTATCACAAGTCCGGCAATTCTCTATTTCATATTTTTCACCAAAATAATTTAATAATATAATTCTTCTACAATCTTCAGTTTCCGCAAAATCTAGCATCGAATCTAAATGAGCATAAGCAATTTTTAATTCTTGCCCACTCTTATTTTGAAACAAAAACTTAATTTTTGCAACATCTTGATAACCAAACAGAAGCAAGCAAAAAGCATTTGCTCCGTCTCTACCGGCTCTACCAATTTGCTGATAATAGCTTTCTATATCTTTCGGTAAATCGTAATGGATTACACATCGAATATCCGGTTTATCGATTCCCATTCCAAAAGCAACCGTTGCCACGATAATCTGAACATCATCTTTAATAAATTTTTCCTGATTTATTTTCCGCTCCTCATTGGATAATCCGGCATGATATGGTAAAGCCGAATATCCCTTTTCTACCAATTTTGCAGTTAAATTATCAACTCCTTTACGGGAAAAACAGTAGATAAGAGAAGATTCATTGGGGAATTTATTCAGGAAATCAGTAACTTGTTTCTCAGGCTCAGATTTTGTCATAACTTCCAAAAATAGATTTTCTCTGTTAAAACTTGTTTTGAATAATTCAAATTTTTTTAAATCTAAATTCTTTGAAATATCCTGCTGAACTTGCGGTGTAGCTGTTGCTGTTAATGCAATAAGTGGTAAGTTGCCCAACTCTTTTCTGATTTCGGCAATTTGTCTATATTCCGGGCGAAAATCGTGTCCCCATTCCGAAATACAATGAGCTTCATCCACAGCCAAAAATTCCACGTTTGCCGATTTTAATAATTCTATCGTATTGGACAAAGCTAAAGTTTCCGGAGCGAGATAAAGAATTTCAGTCTCTCCTTGCCTTATCTTTTGAATAACTTCAAAATATTCCTCGCGTGAAAGTGAACTGTTCAAGTAATCTGCCTCTACGCCCAATTCTCGCAATTGCATAACTTGATTTTTCATAAGAGATATTAAGGGAGAAATTACAACTGCCAAGCCATCTAAAACAAGTGCCGGAATTTGATAACAAAGCGATTTACCGCTTCCTGTAGGCATTATTACAACGCAGTTTTCTCTATTTAAAACTCTTTCTATAATCTCATACTGATTTTTTCGGAATTTATCATACCCAAAAATTTCCTGCAATTTCTTCTCAGCTTGCAATTTTAAATTGGAATTATTCATTTCTTTCTCCTGTTTTGGAACTATATTTCAAAAATTTTGAAAATGGTTAAATTGTAAATGATATTATACTTAGATCAATTTATCGGGGAGCGACGAAGAGTGAAATAGAGCTAACCGCAGACTTGTGTGGCTGGGTGCATAGACACTGATTTACGCAGATGGACTTTGAATTTACTTTGTACTAAGTATTTGAATTAATCTTTTGTGTCATTATGCGTAGCTAACCGTATTGGACTTATATTGTTGCGAAAATGGTTGTTGAGCTTTTTTTTGATATCAAATTACTTGACTCATCAATTTATAAATAACTTTTCTTTTAATATGATAATAAAAGAATTAAGGCGTTAGGTGGTAGATGTTTAGATAACCGGATTTTGCATAAGGGGAGATTATGGAAATTGTTAATTTAACAGAAGAATATGAGGGTAATTATTTTGTTTGTCTGGAAGAGTGGTCAGACGAAATAAAGGAAGCTGGAAATCATAAAAAACACTGGTATCGAAAGATGAAAGATAAGGGATTAGGTGTTAAATTGGCTCTTAATGAAGAGGGAAAACCAGTTGGCATGATTCAATATATCCCAGTTGAATATTCCTTTGTTGAAGGTAGCGAATTGTACTTTATCCTGTGTATCTGGGTTCATGGCTATAAAAACAAAGGGGTTGGGAATTATCAAAAACAGGGGATAGGCAAGGCGCTAATACGGGCAGCGGAAGATGATGTGAAAAAGAGAGGAGCGAAAGGTTTAGTTGCCTGGGGAGTCCCTCTGCCGGTATTTATGAGAGCATCTTGGTTTAAGAAACAAGGATATGTTCAAGTAGATAAAGAAGGTTTTCTCGGACGGGTTTTATTGTGGAAGTCATTTTCGGATGATGCTGTGCCACCAAAATGGATTGAAGCCAAGAAAGAACCGGAATTAGACCATGATAAGCTAACTGTCACAGGGTTTATTAATGGATGGTGTCCTGCTTACAATATGGTATTTGAAAGGGCGAAGCGTGCTGCTTTAGAACTTGGAGATCAGGTTGTTTTTCATGAGATAAATACCCTTAATAAGGAAGACTTTGACGATTCGGCTATTTCAGATTTCTTATTCATTGGTAGGAAAAAAGTTAATACCGGCCCGCCTCCATCCTATAGGAAAATAAAAAAGAAAATATCAAATGAATTGAAGAAATGTATAAAAACCAGCTAACAAATCGCTGTACCTGACCGCTATTCTGCTGGTGTTTCATAGCGGCAGGTGAGCTTTGGCGTTAAACCATTGCAAGCGATATTTGCTAACAAATCTATAATGAATGGAGGTTTAAAATGAAAAGGATTTTATTAATCTTGGCTGTTTTTCAAACTTTAGTTTGGTCAGTTTATGCTCAACAACTTGATATGGTAAGTGTTGGTACAAGTCACTTTTGTCCTGATAATATACCACCGGAATATTCTGAGTATTCACTGAGTTTTGATGTAAGAGGTGATTCAATTTTTGCCGTATCGGTTGAAGGTCCTAATATATCTTTGACGAACCTCGAGTATGAACAAACATTTTCTGGGGGTCAGTGGAGATGGCATAAAGATGTTGGACTAACTGGCAAACCGTCAATCGGAGAAATTTATTCATTTCATATTACTTTTAATAATTCAACCAGTAAAGATAC
This sequence comes from Candidatus Cloacimonadota bacterium, assembly GCA_030638385.1. GTDB lineage: Bacteria > Cloacimonadota > Cloacimonadia > Cloacimonadales > TCS61 > DAOWES01. Next base: position 9,405 of record DAOWES010000168.1, read on the forward strand.
TACCAATTCTATAACTGGTATTATTGAAGAATTTCCAACTATTATTTCTCCGATCCACGAAAGCACTATTTATACAACTATACCAACGTTTGAATGGTCGCCTTTAACTATGGAAATAGGTGGTATGGATTTAATGGTTATAGATCTAACACCTGGAGAGGAATTAATGGTGTGGAGCATAGAGCTTCCTGTAAATGAAACTTCCGTTGTATATAGTTTTGATGGTAGTGGAGAAATTCTTGAGCAAGGGAAAACTTATGGATGGGTATTGATTTATAGAGATGCATTGGAAGATAATAGCGCGACTCTATATAACCACTTTACAATCAGTATCACAAAGATTATTGAAAATGAATATGATATTCTATCGCCTTTGGATTTTGGTTTGCTACAGAACTATCCTAATCCATTCAATCCATTAACAACAATTTCATATCATTTACCGAAATCTTCGTTTGTGAAATTGTCTATTTATGATATAAGTGGAAAATTGATTGAAACATTAGTTAATGAGCAGAAAAATGCTGGATATTATTCGGTTAAATGGAATGCGGAAAATGTTTCTTCTGGTGTATATCTCTACAAAATTGATGCTGCTGATTTTAGTAGTGTTAAGAAATGTTTACTGGTTAAATAATGATCTAACAAATTCATTCGCCTGACTGCGGGAGCTGTTTGATGATTTTGGCGTTATTTAATAATTTGTAAGAATTTATTGCGGTTTAATGTTTGGCAGTATGCCACGCCCCCAAAAAGGGCGTGGCTGCTTTTGTTAACTCAAATTATCGGCTGATAGTAAATGAAACTCCAATGAGATAGTTATCCGTATCGTAATTATAGTAACCGCCTAAATCAATGCTGAGATTATCGGAATGTTTATAACCGATGCCGGCAGAAAATCGTTTTTTACTTTCGATTCTTTTTATAATTTTTTTATTAGAATTAAGTTCGTTTTTAGCATCGTGGTTTTCTGTTATTGTCCCATCGCCATATTCAGTGATGACTAAATTAGCATGCTTTTTAATTACATCGTAAGTATCCTCGGTTTCTGTGCAATTCAGGAAAAATGTTGTTCCAACTCTGAATACGAAATTTCTTAAGCCAAAATCATCATTTTGTGAAGTATGGTTTTCAGGGATTTTATATTCTAGTGCAATTGGGATTCTAAAATTTGATGATTTTGTGATCGTTTGTTTATCGGCAGAAAAATATTCGGTTTCAGTTTTAGTGTATTCGGAATCAGTATTAATTGACGAACCTATTTGATATGATTCGATATTATTGATTTCCGAAACATAATCATAATTTCCACAAGTATTTGAATAATTGTAATACACGCCAATACCAAAAATAGAATAATCATTCAGCGGTAAATTGGCTAAGAAATGTGAACCCCAATGAAAACCTGAAATGTCACCATCCTCATCAGTTTCGGATAAATTGTTAGTTGTTTCAATGATTGTATATTCTAACGAGTTCAATGAATCGACCTTCTCTTCAGAGATAAAATGATTTTGCCAGGAATCTTCTTTATCACCGGCAATGTAGCCAACCTTCAAACCTGTTTCCCAAAATCCTTTTTCTCCTTCAAAATAACTTTCTAAATTCTTTTTTAAGATAGTTGAGAAATGAAGATCAGTTTCATTTCGGGCAATTTTTCGAGTATAGGTTTCAGTAATATTTCCCGTGTTCATTAAAGTGTCGGCAGAAATGATATGCTCATAACTTCCTGTATATGCGTCGTTTGTGTCTCGGGATAAGTTCCTGGTCATGTCAATTCCAACGTCAAATCTTAATAACGATTCATTTACTAAAAAATTATTATCCTTTTCAAATGAAACTTGAAGCTTCTTTTGATTATCTTCGATTTTTGTAGAAAAATCTCCATTTTCGGAATATTTAAAGTAATAGTTTTCCTCTTCAAGCTCGTAAAATTCTTTGTACATATCTTCTTGATGATTACCCCAACCAAAACCATTTATTACATTAAAATTACCAAAATTATGAGTTCCTAAATAAGATTGAGCATTATCTAATTCATCCTTTGAAGTGAATGATGAGAGTTTCAATCCAATGCTAAAATCACTAAATTGGTAATTATTATTCCAGATAAAATCAAATAATTTATCATTTTCGTTTTGATCTTGTTCGTATAAATGGGTTATCGTCTTAATATCGTAGATATCATCACCTGTAATATCTTCATA
>DAOWES010000095.1 GCA_030638385.1 Candidatus Cloacimonadota bacterium
AGAAGAGATGGAATTGTAATGAAATCCAAAATAACATGGAAAACCTGGTTGGTACTTGGTTTTCTCATCCTCGGCTTCCAATTCATTTTATTGGGTATAGGTCTGGATGAATTTCCGGAAATAGCCTCCAAAGCAATAAATCTTTGCCTTGGCTGTATCGGTTTAGGATAAATGATATGAAAAAAAATAAGATTAGTTTATTTACACATAACAAGGCTCGTTTATTCGTGCTGTTTTTAGCACTTTTCGTAATTAACGGTCATTTTTATCTGCGTTATTACGAAAATGTGATGGAAGTACTGAAACATATCCCCATCCCGGTAATAAACTGCTACTCAACACCTTCAACGGTATTTGCCTGCCCGGTAGGATTGTTGCAGCATTTCATTGCCATCGGAACCTTCACCTTTGCCACAATGGGTATTTTGATTATCTTCGGGGCATTGATAGGACGCTGGACGTGTGGCTGGCTATGTCCCTTCGGTTTTTTACAGGAATTTATTTACCATGCACCGATCAAGAAGATATCCATCCCCAGATGGACCGGTATTTTTAAATATCTTGTTCTCTTCGGACTGGTAATTTTGGCTCCCAGATTCATAACAAATGAGCTAGGATTGGCAGATACATGGTTTTGTAAGGTTTGCCCTGTCGGTTGCTTGGAAGCAGGTATTCCTGTTCCTATTGTTAGGCCTGACATACGCTACCTTATTGGCACCATGTACTGGATTAAGATTGTCATTCTCTTCGTAACAGTCCTTATTCCCAGTTTGTTCATCAAACGTCCGTTCTGTTCCGTGTTTTGTCCGTTGGGCGCATTTTATGGAATGTTTAACAACATTAGCTTATTAAAGCTTAAATTTAACAAAAACAAATGTAACAGTTGTGGACTCTGCAAGCGAGAATGTCCTATCGGTCTTGATCCGACAAAAGACTACGGTTCGCCTGACTGCATCTTGTGTATGAATTGCACCAAAGAATTTTGTAATGCAATTACTCCCCACTTTACTCTAAAAAATATAAAAGAAAAACTTTAGGAGAATTATTTATGAAAAAGAAAATAATCTTATTAATAACTATGCTGTTCCTATTTATCAGCTTAATGCAAGCATCAGAACAAGTAACAGAACAACCAGCAGAAAAGATTGCCGACTTCACTTTGGAAGACGCCGAAGGCAATCAAGTAAACTTATATGAAACATTGCAAAAAGGTGATGCTGTTATTATAGACTTCTGGGCAACTTGGTGCATGCTCTGTTGTAAAGCTCTCCCTCATTTGAACAATTTCCATGAAAAATATGATAATGTGCATGTTATCATTATCTCCGAAGATAGCAAAGGTAGGATGAAAAAAGCGGATGCCTATATCAAGAGTAGAGGCTATACAGTTACCAGCTTATTCGATCCCACCGGTGAAGTAAAAAAACTTCTGGGTGCTGAAGTGCTTCCCGAAACATTCTATGTAAAACCTGACGGCGAAATTTTCTTCAGACACCGCGGCTATAAAAAAGGCGCAGAAGTAGAGATGGAAGAAAAACTGAAAGAAATGCTGGAAACTTTACCCAAAAAAGAAATTAAAGAAACTACAGAAGAGACAAACTAAGGTAAAATTATGAAAAAACTATGGCTATTATTACCAATAATATTAATTTCACTTATTGCATGTGATATATTGAATCACGATGTTTATTCAAGTAATGGAGTTGAAACATTTTTTGCAGATTTTAATGCAGCATTTGCAGAGATTAGTTTGAATGAGGTAGATTCTGTGATGGCATTTTATCACGAAGATTATCTCAATAAAGCTGACAATAAAATTGAAGACAAAGATACAATGAGAAACTTCTTTTCCGAGTTTTTCAAACCTAACGATCCAATCTATCTGGAAGCAGTACTTGTTGATTATAACCGTTTTCATGAAATTAAATGGAATTTAACTGTTAATGATACACTTGTATTTGAAATGGAAGATGTTGTTATCGCTTCCGGTGATTCATATCTTTTTTATGGAAATCAAATAAACCCACCTGTGCTTGACCCAAATAAACCGGTTGTATTTGCAGAATGTTTTACCAGTGAAAATTGTGGAAACTGTCCTCCGGCAGCAAATCTTCTTCACGATATAAAAAATGAATATGGCGGACAATTTATCTATGTGGAATATTGTTTTTCCAATGAGCATACCCCATTTTTCTGGGATTTTGCCGAATATTATAAATCTTATACTCAACCTACTACAGTCATCCAAGGTACAGATATTGTTGTAGGCAGTTCTCCTGATGATTTAGAAGAGATTGAAGCAAATCACAATTCACATTCAGAAGATGAGCTTCAAGCAAGAATTAATAACTTAGATTTTACTATTTCCGGAGATAGCTTATCCGGTTCATTAGATATTGAATTCATCTCTGAGATCCCAACTGAAGATTTAAAGTTGGTAGTTGTCTTTGCCGACGAAAAACCGGACATATATTATACCGGAACCACAGAAAGATTTTATAATGTAGCATATAGAAAAGTAACTATAGATATTACAGAAAGTGTAAATAAAAAGATTGAATTTAAGCTACCTAATGATGTGGAAGTTAATAAGCCAAAAGTCATAGCCTGGTTGCGAACTAAAGAAGATACTCATAGCGCTAATTGCAAGGTTTATGCTGCAGCCGAAAAGAGATTATCTGAATAAGGGAATAAAATGAAAAAAAATATAATACTTATAGCAATATTGATGCTTTCCGGTATCTACCTTAATGCTACCAATCTTGGAAAAGCTGCAGATTTCAGTTTGGAAGATGTAGATGGCAATGTGGTAAAATTATCTCAATTTGAAGATAAATTGATCCTTTTAGATTTCTGGGCAACTTGGTGTGTTCCTTGCGTAAAAGAGCTTCCCCATCTCTCTGCTCTGCAGGCTGAATATGGAGATGAGATCCAAATTTTGGCTATCAGCATTGATAAAGCGAGAAGTGTTTCCAAAGCAAAAGCGCTTGTGAAATCCAATGAATTTGAATTTATCACCCTGCTTGACCCCGGTAAAGAAGTTGCTGCATTGTATAATGTGGTTAATCCTCCCCGAACATTACTAATAGATCCTCAAATGAATATCATCTTTCAACATGATGGCTACAAAATGGGCGATGAGAAGCACCTTAAGCAAGAAATTGTAAAATGGATCAGACATAAAGATGAAGTTAAATCTACACCAGTTGCAACAAACTCAAATCTTTCTATTAGTGGAATTAACGCGTTTGAGTTCACTTATAAAGATGCTGCCGATTCTTTAAATATGTATGCAAAAGAAAGCTTCAAATTTAATCTTCGCTACGATAATTTCCGCTTTGGAATGGCTTATAGTGGAAAATTTCCGAAATATCAAAAATTTAGCCCTCTTGATAAATTATCATCAGAAAATCTTTCTACAAAATGGACAGATATTTATGGTGAATACAACAATGGAACATTGGCTGTTCGCGGTGGAAAATATGACCTTCTCATAGGTTCCGGAATGATAATGCACGCCTATTATAATACCGAGCTTGATGAAGATTATCGTTTAGATGGTTTCTATGGTAACTACCGCAGTGATATGTTCAATATTCAAGCCTTCTATGGCATCTTACCAAGTGAAGATAATGCTATTGCCAAGGATGTTGTTAATGGAGTGGATCTTGAAATGAAGCCGATAAAACCACTTACCATTGGAGTAGTAGCTTTATCAAATCAACAATATCAGGATGCAGATAATTATGAGTATAACATCAAAGAAACTTATTCTGCCAGAATGAATTTCTCACAAAAATTGTTTGAGATAAATGCAGAATATGCTGCTTCCAAGCAATATCATAATGAGTTCAATAATGAGATTAAAGGTCATGGCTTCTATTCCGATGTTAATATCTATGCCGGAAAGTTCACTTTTACCGGTGCTTATAAAAACTATGATAATTTTTTCCACCGCTTAAATGAGCTTCCAACAGCAAATAGTAGCGGAAAAGCTTTGGTAGATTATAGTTATGACATAGGTTCAAATGAACAAGGTTTCATGGGTGTTATTCGCTATGTTCCCAATGACAAAAATGAATTCATTTTAAATAGTGCTTATGGTTGGAGCAAAAAATATGATATTGAACAAGCAGACGTCCACGCTGAATATAACCGTAAATTCGAGAAATGGACACTTACTGCTGAGCTTAAACACACGGAGAGTAAATGGTTAAGTGTGAAAACTGATGAATGGGTAAAAGAGAGCTCGCCTGCCCTTATCTTTGATTTTATGTTAGGTGAATTTTCTACTCACGCCAAAGGTGAATTTACTATCAAAGAACATTCTTCATACCAAAATATCGCAATTGATAGACACGATTATGAACCACTTCTGCAACTTGATATTAGTAAGGACATTTACGCTATATCTGTTTCATCAAGTCACAAATATACAAATTTCGATGATCTGATGGATGAAACACCTAAAGTTGCAGTGGAATTTATTTTAAAAGCGTGGAAACATACTGATTTGAAATTCTTTGTAGGTAGTGAAAAAGGCGGATTAGTTTGCCGAAATGGTGTATGCAATGTGCAAGCTCCATTTAAAGGTGCAAGATTTAGTGTAACTACGTGTTTCTATAACCGCAATCCTCCGCCAATGGCAAGTAAACCTTTGGCACACGGATTATAAACTTAATAAAAAAAGTTCATCCC
>DAOWES010000282.1 GCA_030638385.1 Candidatus Cloacimonadota bacterium
CGAATATTTGTATAATGCTCCTTTAGATATGGAAATAGATGAATCTTTTGATGGAAATTTGGCCTCAGTTTACACTAGTGTGGAAGGTTCGCAAAAGGATATAAAATTCACATTTAGAAGTGCTTATCTAAGAGGACATCTGATAGCAGATTTTACTTTTGGGAAAAAAGATCTGATTATACAAGATCGCTTTATATGTGAGGATCTGAGCTTAAATTTATTCTATGAAAAAACATCAAAGAATACTTTTGTTATGCCGATGATATCATTTAGTCGTAAGTTCAATCCCTTACCAAAACTGTATGTAACGGTGCAAAATAATCCCCAAATATATTATCAACAATTTGAAGATGATATTGATGAAACCTTATATATAAAAGATTTTGGCGCCGAAATTAAAATGCATAAAAAATTGGTGAATTTTACTACCGGCTTCCAATATAATTCTTTCATACCTTTTACAATTTCCTCCAATTTTTCTTATCATCGCGATTATAACAATTTTGAAGAAAACGGAATGATTTTAGAACGAAAATATTATAAATTTTGGGAAACAAATTTTGCTGCCAAATTGGCTTATCATTACAATGATTTTCAGATTTCTCAGGTTTTAACGATTTTCCCGTATAGAGAGGAAAAGGTTCAGCTTCTCACGAAATGGCAAAGTCTTCTTAATTTGAGCATAACAAAACCTAAATGGCGGGTAGCAGTAGAAATTAATTATTGGGAACGCGTTAATGACGCTCTGCCGGCAGATAAAATTTTCTTAGTTTCACTTTCAGAGAGTTATGATATTAAGCCGAACCTGCAAGTGCAGGCAGAAATAAAAAATATTTTTAATGTGGATGCCGGAGAATATAACTTTTTACCGGAAAATTCAGCCGGTTTTAAATTTGATCTTGGTATGAAATACACTTTCTAATGATGGATGAGAATATGCATAAGATCTTAATAATCGATAATTATGATTCATTTACATACAATTTAGAACAGCTGTTTGGAACAGTTTATGATGGTCGGTTAATGGTTAAGCGGAACGATGAAATTGATTTTGATTTTATCGAAGCCCAAAATTTTGAGGGCATAGTAATCTCGCCGGGACCCAAAACACCCGGAGATGTTCCTTTCACTATCTCAATTATAGAAAGATATTATCGGAATTTACCCATTATGGGAATATGTTTGGGAATGCAATGTATTAACGAACTATTTGGTGGAAAGACTGTGCTAGCACCATATCCTATGCATGGTAAGATCGGACGAATTAATCACACAAATGAGGGCATTTTTAAAGAAATTCCGCAAGATACGGTTGTGGCTCGTTATCATTCCCTCATATCGGAAGTGAAGAGTGACGAATTGGAAATAACAGCCAAACTAGCAGATGGAATTACGATGGGAATTAGGCATAAGCAGTATCCGCTGTGTGGAGTTCAGTTTCATCCAGAATCTTTTTTAACAGAACATGGCAAAGAGATGATAATTAATTTTCTTGATATGATTAAGGAGAGACGATGATAAATCTACACATAAAACAGACAAAAATTAGCGAAGTCCTATATACTCAGCCAACTGATTTTTTTCAACAACACTATTTTAAGGATCATTCTGCTTTGCTCACTGGGAAAGGTTTGGCAGATATTTCCCGTTATTCGTTTATTGGCATATCCCCACATACAATTATCAGTTATGATGATAAATTTATTATTCGAGATGAAGATAAGGTGGTGGAATATGAAAGCGATTTTTGGAAATTTCAGCATCGGATTTTAGCAAGTACTCAATATCACCAGCAAGCATATCCGGCAAATCTTTGTGGTGGAATAGGATTTTATAGCTACGATGTTCTACATGAAATAGAAAATATTCCAATCCAAGAAAATAATTATGAGATGCCGAAATTCAAGATTGTATTTTATAATGAGTATTTTGTGTTTGATAATTTGGATAAGAAAGTTTGGAAAATTGAATTTGAATATAAGAGAGTAAGCAGGATTTTTGATTTGGAACAATATTCAGATGATTATCAAGTTTCCAATATTTCAGCTGAATGTAATGAAGATGAGTATCGTGCTAAAGTGGAGAAAATAAAAGAATATATTTTGGCTGGCGATGTTTATGAGGTGAATTTATCTCAGCAGATAAAAGCAGAATTTTCCGGAAATCCATATCAGTTATTTAATAAATTATATCAGATAAACGATGCTCCTTTTTCGGGATATTTAAATTTTGGAGAGCAGAAAATTATCTGTAATTCTCCCGAGATGTTTTTACAAGCTGATGGGCATATGTTACAGACTCGTCCGATTAAAGGAACAATTGCACGTTCCGAAGATGAAGATATCGATACTCGGAATAGGCAAATTTTATTAAATTCTTCCAAAGATGAAGCTGAATTATTTATGATAATAGATCTTTTGCGAAATGATATTGGCAAAGTGTGTAAATATGGCAGTGTGAAGGTGTTGGAAGAGAAAAGATTGGAAGCGTATAAAAATGTGTATCATTTGGTGGGGATAATATCCGGAATGATGAAAGCAGAGTACGATTACATAGATTTAATCAAGGCAACTTTTCCGGGTGGTTCCATTACCGGATGTCCCAAGGTTAGATGCATGGAGATAATTCAGGAATTAGAAAGTTTTAATCGTCACCTTTATACAGGATCTATATTTATTATGAATCAGAATTATCTGAACTCAAATATTGTTATTCGTTCCGGAATAATTTGTGATGACCAAATTTTCTTCAATAGCGGTGGGGCAATTACCATTGATTCCGATGCTAAAAGTGAATATGAAGAGACTCAGACTAAAATTAAGAGTTTATTACAGGCGGTAAAGAGTGATGGGGAATTATTAGATTAGCCAGAGGCTAAATGAAAGCTTGAATTCACTTTAAGAAAATCTTTGCCCTTCGTACTACGTACTACGCACAAAAAAAATAATGAAAGGGAAAAAATAATGTTAAGAGAAGATATAAATTGTATTAAGAAAAGTTTCACGCCGAAGCGTTTGGCAAATATATTCAAAATTTACTCATCGCTTGGAATTTCCAATTTAATCAAGAAGCCTATTGTGTGGGGTTTTCCACCTGCGGTGATGATTGAAACCACCAATATTTGCAATCTGAAGTGTCCTTTATGCCCTTCGGGAAATGGTACATTGAAAAGAGCAAAAGGCTATATGGAATTTGCAACTTTCAAAAGAATTATCGATGAAATCAAAGATAAAGCATTTATGGTGATTTTATGGAATCAGGGTGAACCTTTTTTAAATAAAGAATTTATCAAGATGGTTCAATATGCCTCTGAAGCGAAATTATTCACTTTGGTTTCCACCAATGCTAACGTACTGCCAAATGCGGAGCAGATTGTGGAATCGGGCTTAGATTCGATGATAGTTTCTTTTGATGGAACAACTCAAGAAACATATAATAAATATCGAGTTAATGGAGATCTGCAACTCTTAAAGAATAATGTGAAGAAACTGGTTGAAGCTAAGAAAAAATTAAAAAAGAAAACTCCGCTGATTCGTCAGCAGTTTTTGGTTATGAAGCATAATGAGCATGAAATTGATGAGATGAAAATTTTGGCTCAAGATCTTAGTGTAGATCATTTAGAATTTAAAACAGCCCAAATATATCAGAAAGAAGATATATTTAATTACCTTCCTCAAAATCCAAAATATCGTCGTTATAAAGTTTCGGAAAATGATGATTTTGAACTGAAATATGGGATAAAAAATCGATGTTCCCGCATTTGGACAAAACCGGTGATAAATTGGGATGGTGAGCTTGCTATCTGTTGTTTTGATAAAGATATAACGCATAAAGTTGGAAATATTCTCACTGAACCATTTTCAAATATTTGGATAAACAAGAATTTTCAGCAGATGCGAAAACAGATATTAACAGATAGAGCAAAAATTCCCATTTGTAATAATTGTGGGGAAGGGATAAAACTTCGAATTAAGAAAGTATGAGTCCACTTTAAAACTCTTTGTTCACGGAGTTATTAATTTACTCATTTATCTACATAATTGAATTTTGAATGGATAAGGATTTATAATTAAAAATAATTCACTAAACTTTTTTTGTTTGACATTATTTCCTTATCAAATTAGCTAAACTCAAAAATGAAATAATTGAGTTTTTAAAGAGGTTATGTATGAAAAATAATAAGAAAATGCCTAGTGTAGATGACATTAGGAAAGAAATTGTTTTTGAGGATATTTTGGAATATATGGAAATATATGGTGTTGTAAACTCAGAAGGGAAATATTTGTCTTATGATGAATTGAAATATAGATTGCAACCCGGAGATGATCTAAAAACTGCTTGGGTAGCTACCAAATTTAGCAGAAGCTGCATTATGAAAAATATTTCAATAGATTGCAAAAACGAAAAACCTTTCACCTTTTGTGTGCCGGATTCATTACAAGCTATTCTTCATGAAATTGATATGAATATTAGTAGAGGAATTAACAATGAGTCTAGTATGACTAATGATGATTATAAGAAATATTTTATAAGTTCTCTGTTTGAAGAATCTATATCTTCTGCGCAATTAGAAGGTGCTTCTACAACGCGCAAGGTTGCCAAGGAGATGTTGGAGAAGGAGAGAGCTCCTTTGAATAAATCTGAAAAAATGGCCGTGAATAATTACTATCTAATGACTAAAGTAAAAGAGTATAGTGATAAAGAATTATCAAAAGAGATGATTTTGGAGTTACATGAAATAGCGGTGGAAGGTGCTGTGGAAAATGAAGCTGAACCGGGTAGATTTAGAGATTCCGAAGACATCTTTGTGAGGGACAATGAAGACAATATTGTGCATAATCCTCCTAAACATGAAACGATTAATCAATATATAACTCAATTATGTGAGTTTGCCAATAATGATCATGATGGTTTGGGAAATATTAATTTTATTCATCCTGTACTCAAAGCAATTATTTTACATTTTATGATAGGTTATATTCATCCTTTTGCAGATGGAAATGGCAGAGTAGCTAGAGCTCTTTTTTATTGGTTTTTACTCAGAAAAGGATATTGGATAATGGAGTATGTCTCTATAAGTAGATTAATTATAAAGGCTCCTGCAAAATATGGGAAAGCGTATTTAGATACAGAAAATGATGAGAATGATATGACCTATTTTTTGTATCATCAAGCAGATCTTCTTAATAGGGCAATTTTAGCATTTTATGGATATGTAAAATCTAAGAAAGAAGAAAGAGCTGATTTTATCCAAAAAATTGAGAAAAGCGGATTAGCGAAAACTCTAAATTCAAGACAAATAGAGATATTAAAAAAAGCTTTTCATGAACCCGGAAGGATATTCATTCCCAAAGAAATAGGTAATAAATATAATGTTTCGTTAAATTCAGCCAGAACCGATTTGATGAAATTATCTGATCTTGACCTATTAATAGAGATCAAAGGTCATGGGAAAAGTAAAGAATATATCGCACCGGCGAATCTCAAAGACAAACTTTAAAAAAAGGAAGCCACTCAAAAAACAGTGGCTTCCTTTATTTTTAAATATAAATGCAGATTAATCGAAATAATACATTATAGAAAATGTCGGCATAAATGTTCCCATTATATGACTATTTGACGATTGCTTAAAGATGGTATAGGGTGTTCCAATAATTAACCGAATATTGTAGGAAAATGTAACTTCCACTTCCGGCCCGGCACCAAAATATAAAAAGCTTTCATCATATTTATTAGAATTGAAATGATTCATTGTTCCCAAGCCAATAGTCATATTAAAGCGAGTTTTGCTAATCGAATGGAGTGGTTTGATGAATTGCGTTCCCGTGAAAATAATACTTTCCTCATCAGTAAGAGCAATCGCACCTGTAGCCTGGAATCCATAATCATTATTTATCTGACGATATGAAAAACCATTTCCGGTTGCCATTCCATAAGAAAGGCCGAACGCTTTGTGGAAATTTGGTTGTGACCATAATGCACTCAATGACATCAATATTATTGTTATTATTATAATTTTTTTCATGCACAAGCTCCTTAAAAGTAGTAATGTAATCCGATATCCGGCACAAGGCTAATAACGTTTATCTCTATATCAGCGTTATCAAATATATCAATAAATGTGCAGGGAATATCAAATGAAAGGCGAAGGTTGCTCTTTAAGGTAAATTCAAAACCAATTCCCCCACCAATATTAACTATCGTCTCATTGTCTGAATCGCTACCGGTTATACTGGTGATTGAGCCACCGGCAAGGTAATAGATTTTTGAGAAATCTGTTTCGTGAAATGATCTTAATATTTTACTTCCTAGAAGAATTGGAAAATACTCTTTTGTTCCGATGGCGATAAAATTGATTTGATAGCCGGTTTGTTGATTAAATTGTCGGTAGGAAAAACCTCCGGCAGTTAATAGTCCGGAGGAAACTCCCAGGCTACGTTGAACTTCGGCAGAGCAGATCGTAAATATTAAGGTTATTA
>DAOWES010000236.1 GCA_030638385.1 Candidatus Cloacimonadota bacterium
TTTAAGATACAATAGAGATTGGTAAAAGCATGAAGCTAGGTAGTTTTTTTTGGAAAACGAGCTAGTATAAAAGTTAATTACATAAACCTAAGTCATATGTTTCAGTGATAGTTCTATAATGTTGTTCATAGACAATGAACTCGTAAAAACTTAAAACTCGTCATAGATAAAATTGAGATTGTAAACAAAAGCGTAAATATATGAAATCTACGGACAAATAAAAATGGGCATTATTAAAATAATAATGCCCATACTTTTCAGTAATTTATGATTACCAGCTTCTTTTTGGTCTTTCTTCTCTTTCACGAGCTTGATTAACTTTAAGGTTACGACCCATATAGTCTTTTCCATCTAACTCTTGAATTGCTTTTTCACCTTCTGAAGCTTCAGCCATTTCTACAAAACCAAAACCTTTTGATCTACCAGTTTCACGGTCGTTAATAATGTTTGCATTTTTAACTGCGCCGTATGCTTCAAACAATTGTTGAAGGTCTTCTGTTGTCATTCCGTATGCCAAGTTTCCTACATAAATATTCATCTAATTCTCCTAATGTTCGTGCGTTTCTTAATTGAAGTACTAACGAAAACTTTACGCACAAGTAAATCGTTAGCTTGTTATTAAGTATAAATGTTTCCAAGTCACTTAACAAATCTTAATTTTCGAAATTCTATATTTCTGCCAATAGGCTACATATTTCAAATAAAATATCTCTGTTAAAAAAAAGCTATTAACTCATTCTTTTCAGATATATTTTTTTTTACGAGATATGATTACCAGCTTCTTTTTGGTCTTTCTTCTCTTTCACGAGCTTGATTAACTTTAAGGTTACGACCCATAAAATCTTTTCCATCTAACTCTTGAATTGCTTTTTCACCTTCTGAAGCTTCAGTCATTTCAATAAATCCAAAACCTTTAGATCTACCAGTTTCACGGTCATTGATAATGTTTGTATTCTTAACTGAACCATACCCTTCAAATAATTCTTGAAGATCTTCTGTTGTCATTCCGTATGACAAGTTTCCCACATAAATATTCATCTAAATTCTCCTATGTTCGTGCGTTTCTTAATTGATATACTACCGAAAACTTTACGCACAAGTTATTCGTTAGCTTCTTGCTAAGTGTAGATTTTCACTCTACTTAACAAATGTTAAATTTCAAAATTCATAACGCCACCATTAGGCAACATTATTCAAATAAAATTTATCAGCTACATAAATTATTTAACCCACTTAGTAGTCAAATACTTTTTTATTTGATTCAACAAATTAATCACCAATCCAACTTTCTATTCGAGCTCAACACTTTCTCCATCTCACTAATAGCAAGAGATCAAAGCATTTACAGAGACACCGATATAGATTATTTAAGAATTTTCTGATCGTCTCTTTTTTTTGAAAGAATGCCCCGAGCAAACCCGGAGCATTCCAATCTATACCTTCAGACAGATTATAATGTTTTAAATCTTGAAGTAAAGTGACGCATAATTGGTGCTTCATATGTTATGTCAAGACCACGAAGGTTGTGACGATTTTCCATAACTTTTTTACAGCCCCAAACTACTACTTCCATATGGTTGTTAGTATAAACTCGTCTTGGAATTGCTAAACGCAAAAGTTCCAATTTAGGATATCTGTTTTCTCTTGTAACAGGATCGCGATCTGCCAATACAGTTCCGATTTCTACCCCACGCACACCAGCTTCTTTATAGAGCTCTACTCCCAAAACCTGAGCAGGATATTGACTTTGTGGAATATGAGGAAGGAATTTTTTGGCATCGATAAAGATAGCATGTCCACCAAAAGGCTTAAGCACAGGAATACCTGCTTCATCTAATCTTTCTCCTAAATATTCAACCTGCTTAATACGAGAATTCAAATAATCAAATTCGGTACCCTCCATTAAACCGGCTGCCAAAGCAGCCATATCACGACCACTCATACCACCATAAGTAAGGTAACCTTCAAACATAATATTAAAAGTTGAGCATGCTTGATATAATTTTTCATCATTAATCGCGATGAATCCACCCATATTAACAATCGCATCTTTCTTAGAGCTCATCGTCATACCGGCACCATAACCAAAGGCTTCTTTAACGATCTCTTTGATAGTTTTTTCAGCATATCCTTCTTCGCGAACTTTGATGAAGTAAGCATTTTCGGCGAAACGAGCTGAATCAAAAATAAGAGGGACATTATATTTTGCACAAACAGCGGAAACAGCTTTGATGTTTTCCATAGAAACAGGTTGTCCACCACCTGAGTTACAAGTAATTGTAAGAATCACACAAGGAACATTGCCTGCACCTGCATCCACGATAGCTTTTTCCAATTTCTCAATATTTACATTACCTTTAAAGGGATGCATAATACTAGGATCACCGGCTTCATCAATCGTACAATCTACGGCAACAGCTTTTCTAAATTCAATATGCCCTTTAGTTGTATCGGAGTGGCTATTTCCGGGAATTACATTTCCTTCTTTAATTAAGGCTGAAAATAAAACATTTTCAGCTGCGCGGCCCTGATGAGTAGGAAGTACAAACTCAAATCCGGTTAAATTATTAATCGTATCTTTCATAAGATGAAAACTCTTTGACCCGGCATAACTTTCATCACCCGTCATCATTGCGCTCCACTGTTTATCACTCATCGCTCCGGTACCACTATCTGTAAGTAAGTCTACAAACACATCTTCTGCTTTTAGATTAAACAAATTCAACCCGGCTTGTTCGATCTTCTCGATACGCTCTTCCTTGGTAGTTTGTTTAATGCTTTCGATCATTTTGATCTTATAAGGTTCTGCATAAGGCATCTTTTCCATAGTAATTTTCTCCATTTATTTTTTTTTAGTTTAAATTTTTTTGTTCAAAAAAAAAGCTCCGAGATGATAAATCCCAGAGCAATATTTCCGGGCAGAATAATATCTGCCTATTTATTTCGCGTTATTTTCTGCGTTTTCTCTTCCTGCGTGAAGTGCTTTAATATTGCTTTCTACAACTGCTTCTCCCTTGCGACCAAAAACAGTTTTCACAGCATTTTCAAAATTCTCCATTGGCAAACCAAGATGCTTCACAGCTGCACCCAACATCACAATATTCATAGCTCTGGCAGAGCCAATTCCTTTTGCAATCTCATCTGCATTAATCACAATATGATTCTTTACATTTGCTAACATCTTTTCCAGCATTTCTGCTTCCGGATAATTTGTAATGTTTATAAAAGGAGTAGAGTTTGTAATCAATATTCCATCTTTCGCTAAATATGGCAAATAACGAAGAGATTCCATCGGTTCAATAGAGAGAATCACATCACACTTACCTTCCGGTACCAAATCTGAAAAAATGGGTTGATCTGATAAACGCAAGTGAGACTGAACATCTCCGCCACGCTGACTCATCCCATGAACTTCCGCTTGCTTTAAATTAAGCCCTTCTTCAACTGCTGCTGTTCCAATAATTGTAGCAATAGTCAAAATTCCCTGTCCACCAACTCCGGCGAGAATAATATCTTTTTTCATTTTGACTCCTTATTTAGTTACTTTAGCAGTTCTGTGTTTTTGAGCGAGAGTTTGAATACATTCACGTCTTGGAATAATTACAGATACACCTTCATAGTCAAATTCTTCACGGAAAACTTTAACATTTTCTTCGTGATTTTTTTTCAGTGGCGTAACAACTCTAATGTGTTCTTTTTCTACACCTAAACCAATGCAGATATCTTCCAATCTGCCTTCAATACAATAGTTTTGCCCACCTGTCATTCCGGTAGTAGCATTATCCAAAATAACAACTACAACGTTAGTTTCATCATAAATACAATCAGCAAGTCCGGTTAATCCGCTATGCCCAAATGTTCCGTCGCCGATTACAGCAACAGCCGGGAATAAACCGGCATCCGCAGCACCTTTTGCCATTGTAATGGAAGCTCCCATATCAAGCACTGTGTCGATAGCATTATATGGAGGTAAGTAACCCAATGTATAACAACCAATATCGGAGAAAACATGACCTTTACCATGTTCTTCCAATACGTCATTCAAAACATTAAATGAATCGATATGTGGGCAACCAACACAAAGTGCCGGTGGTCTTCCAACCACATTCTCAGGAATTGCTTCACCAGTAGTATTCGCCATTCCCAGGGCAGCCATCACTTTATTTGGATTAATCTCACCATCACGACTAAAAGAGCCATCGAGACGACCACGAATTTTATCATTTGGCATATAACCTTTCAGCATTTCTTCAACTATAGGTTGGCCCTCTTCTACCACAAGAATTCGATCACATTCATTCATAATCTTGTGAATCATATTCTTAGGAAGTGGATATTGGCAAATTTTAAGAATCGGATATGGAGATTTTCCACCATCAAAAACTTCTTTAACATAATTATAAGCCAAACCACAAGCGATAATCCCCAAAGATTTATCTTCACCAGCTTCATAACTGTTAAAGGGAGATTCTTCTGATGTTTTAATAAGCTCATCTTGAAGTTTAATTAATTTTTTATATTTTGCTCTTGAGTAGGAAGGTAAGAGCATAAACTGATCCGGATCTTCGGGCAATTTAATCTCATTTTCCGCAAGCATCTCTTTACGAATAACTCCGGCACGAGAATGAGAAAGACGTGTTGTTAAACGAACCATAATTGGCAATTTCACTCTTTCTGAATAGTCAAGGCCATAAAAAGCCATATCATAAGCTTCTTGTTGGCTGGAAGGTTCCAAACAAGGAATCATCGCAAATTTGGCATAAAAACGAGAATCTTGTTCATTTTGGGATGAATGCATTGAGGGGTCATCGGCCACAGCAATAAGGTTTCCACCATTTGCACCGACAAAAGCAGAATTCATAAATGCATCTGCTGCCACATTTAACCCTACATGTTTCATACAGCACATTGTACGCTTTCCGGCATAGCTCATACCAACGGCAGCTTCTACAGCGGTTTTCTCATTGGAAGCCCAAGTACGATGAATATCACGCTTGATAGCATCTTCATTTACTTGAATGTATTCCGTTATCTCTGTTGATGGAGTTCCGGGATAAGCAAATACACCGGACATTCCGGCATCAATTGCACCTTGTGCCAAAGCCTCATCTCCAAGAAGTAACAACTTCTTCATAGTAATCTCCTTTATTCTCTATATTATTTCTTGTCAAAAAATTGTTTTGTATATTTCTTTCAAGCTTTTTATTTGACACAATGAATCTTTTAACAAAATTCAAACTCAAAATATAAGTTTTATAATACAAGCATTATTTAAAAGGATAATAATTTGAATTTTACGGAAAAATTTGAAAAGTACGTTTTGGAAAAAAAACTAATCTCTCCCGGTGACAAAATCCTAATCGGATTTTCCGGTGGAGCAGATTCAACAGCTCTATTAACAGCTCTTAACAGCTTACGCGCTAAATACAAAATTTCCATTTTAGCTGCTCATTTAAACTATAATTTGCGCGGCGAAGACTCTATCCGGGATGAAGAGTTCGTTAAAAACTTCTGCTTCAGTAGGAACATATCTCTTGTCATAAAAAGCGTTACCCTAGATTCCCACAGCGATTTAGAAAATCACGCCCGAGAGATTAGATTTAACTATTTTCATGAAGTTGCTAAATTGTACAAAATTAATAAAATTGCAGTTGGACACAATAAACAAGATCAGGCCGAAACAATTATCTTCAGATTATTCCGCGGCTCCGGCTACACAGGCCTCAAAGGCATTCTTCCTATTGATGGCACACTAATCCACCCACTGCTAATTTTTTCTCGGGAAGAAATTGTGAAATTTCTGGAATCTCAAGACATTAGCTGGCGCGAAGACATATCAAACCAAGAGAACACTTACACCCGCAACAAAATCCGAAACCAGTTGATTCCCTGGATTTCCGAAAACCTGAACCCAAACTTCATCGATAAACTTAGCGCAAGCGCCAATATCTTTGCCGAAACTGATGAAATTTTATCTGAATTAAGCCATCGTAAATACAAACAAATTACTAAAAAAACTCCTGATGAGACTATTGTATTATCTCTCAAAAAATTAATTTCAATGAAATCGACCTTACGTTTCTACCTGTTCAAGCAAGCTTTTGCAGAGCTAACAGGTTCAGAAAAGAATTTCTATCAAAACAACTATGAAGAGATCGAAAGCATATTGCATTCCGAAGGTTCCAAGCAAGTTATGTTGCCGGAAAACATTGTCGCCATCAAAGAATATGACTTCCTAAGATTTTGCAAAAAAGAGCTTCTAACTAATGTAGATGTTAACAACTTAAAAACAATAAATTCATTACGCCACAGATTCACTTTTGAGAATTATCGCATCTCAATGAAACAGCTGAAAAAACTTCCAACTAAGCGTTATCTATTTGAAGATAAAAATACAGTTTATCTTGATCTCGATAAAACCACATTCCCCATGATTATCAGACATCGCCAACCCGGTGATAGGTTCACTCCCTATGGCATGAAAAATAGAAAGAAATTAAAGGACTTTTTTATTGACGAAAAAGTACCAAAATTTGAAAGAGATAAGGTGTTGATAATCTGCGATGAGGATAAAATTTTATGGGTTGCAGGGATGCGCTTGGATAACAATGTTGCCATTTCCGACAAAACTAAAAATATTTTGAAAATTAAAATTGAAAAAGTTTCAAATAAAAGTTTACGCCCGGCAGAAAGGATCAAACAAATTTAAGGTCATTTTCTTTGCCACTTTTGGAGGCTTAGAGAAATTAATTAAAAAATATAGATAATGACTCGACGCCATTTTGGCTTAGTAAAAGTATTTAAAAAGTTTGTTACCTAAAAGGAGACGCTAAAAAAGAACATGATAAATGATATTGAAAAAATAATTTTGGATAAAGAAACTATTGAAAGACGAGTGGAAGAGTTAGCCCAAAAAATAACAAATGATTTTAAAGACAAGTTTCCGGTAATTATTTGTATTTTACGTGGTAGCGTTATATTCTTCTCAGATCTTATCAAACGCATCGATACACATGTTGAAATCGATTTCTTTTCGTTATCTAGCTATGGAAATAATTCCAACTCATCAGGAGTAGTTAAGATTCGCAAAGATATTGATACAAACATCGAAAATCGCCACGTGATAGTAGTTGAAGATATTGTAGAGTCCGGGTTAACCTTAAAATATATCTTTGAATATCTGGAGAAACACAATCCGGCTTCATTAAGCATTTGTACTTTGTTAAATAAACCGGAAGTTCATCAGACAGACTTAAAGATAAATTATGTAGGATTTAATATAGAAAATAAATTTGTAGTAGGATATGGCTTAGATTATGCAGAAAGATATCGCAATTTGCCATACATTGGAATTTTAAAAAAGGAGATCTATTCTTAATATGACTGAACAACAAAACCGCAACCAAAAACCTGATCCAAAGAAAAAGCCAAATATTCCCCCGAAGATGAACAAAACGCAATCCATAACTTTTTGGATTGTAGCAATTTTATTAATCATTGTCTTGTTTCAATTTTCCAATACCGGGGAAGCGAGCATAAAAAAAATCTCATTCTCTAATTTTGAAAAATTGGTTGAACATGAAGAGATTCAAGAGATTAGAATTGATGGAAGAAATTTTATAATAGTAGGAGTTTCCGGAGATAAATTTACCACATATCTTCCGTTCACACCAGACTCGTCTTACATTCAACACCTAACAGAAAAAGGAGTTAATGTAAACTCCCTCAAGCCATCCATGTTAAAAGGTTTCTTATTTAACATTCTGCCATTTCTTATATTAATAGGATTCTGGTGGTTTATGATGCGTGGAATGCGAGGAGGAGGAGCCGGCCAAGCTTTTAGTTTCGGAAAAAGCAAAGCTCGCTTATTCGCCGGTGGAAAAACCAAAGTAACCTTTAAAGATGTGGCAGGTGTAGAAGAAGCCAAAGAGGAATTGGAAGAGATTATCGAATATTTGAAAGCTCCCCAAAAATTCCAAAAATTGGGTGGAAGAATTCCTCGTGGAGTATTGCTTTTGGGACGTCCCGGAACCGGGAAAACGTTGTTAGCCAAAGCAGTGGCCGGAGAAGCGAAAGTTCCATTCTTCAGCATCAGTGGATCTGATTTTGTGGAAATGTTTGTAGGTGTAGGTGCCGCAAGAGTTCGCGACATGTTCGCCGAAGCCAAAAAACAGTCACCCTGTATCGTCTTTATCGATGAGATTGATGCGGTGGGAAGACACCGTGGAGCAGGCCTGGGTGGCGGAAATGACGAACGCGAACAAACCCTCAATCAATTATTGGTAGAGATGGATGGATTTGATGAAAATGATTCTGTGATTATTATCGCAGCGACAAACCGTCCTGATGTACTTGACCCTGCGTTATTACGCCCGGGTAGATTCGATCGCCAAGTAATAGTAGATTTACCGGACATCAAAGGCAGAGAAGCAATCCTAAAGGTTCACAGTAAAAAAACACGACTCTCAAAAGGAGTTAATTTTAGCATCATTGCCCGCGGAACACCCGGCTTTAGCGGCGCCGACCTGGCAAATTTAGTAAATGAAGCTGCGCTGTTAGCTGCTAGAAAAAATAAAAGCAATATCGAGATGGATGACTTCGAAGAAGCAAAAGATAAAGTTACATTGGGTAAAGCTCGTAAAAGTAGAATTATCACCGAGGAAGAGAAAAGAAACACAGCCTATCATGAAGTTGGCCATGTGCTCTGCTCTATTTTCCAAGAAAAATCTGAGCCTATTCATAAAGTTACTATTATTCCACGCGGATTCACCGGTGGTGCCACTCATTTCTTGCAAACATCAAAATCTAATTATTCCAAATCTTATTTAGAACAATCTTTAGTAGGATTATTGGGCGGTAGATGTGCAGAAGAAATTGCTTTCCAAGAACAAACAACCGGTGCTTCAAATGACATTGAACGTGCTACCGATATCGCAACCAAAATGATTTGTAATTGGGGAATGAGTGATAAAATCGGACCCGTCACAGTTGCGAAAAAGGAATCTCAAGTTTTCTTGGGAAGAGATATATCTCAACAAAAAATTGTTAGTGAGAAAACAGCTAACATCATCGATTCTGAAGTTCAACGCATTGTGCAAACTGCCCACGACAAAGCAGTTAAGATTATCGAAGCCAAACGTGAATTATTGAATGCAATGAGTGAAAGTTTATTGGAAAAAGAAACTCTTAATTCCCACGAAATATATGAAATGACACTAAATTATGCTTCTGAAGAGGAAAGAGAATTCGTTCAAAAGAAATATGATCACGTTAAAGAGATGAGTATTGATATAAATCCAACACTGAAAGATAAAGCAAAAGCGGAAACTGAGAATCCTCAGAAAAATGAAGAAGCTGAAAATGTAGAAAACAGCCAGGTGGATGAATCAGTAAATGCAGATGAATCTGTAGATACAGACAATAACACTGAATAAAAAATATTGAAGAATTACAGAAGTTGATATCATCTTAGATTATTCTTTGATGATATCAACTCTTTATATAAGGGGATATTTTATGATAGAGATGCGTGGAACCACCATTTTAGGAGTGAAATCAAAAAACTCTACAGCTATTGGTGGAGATGGCCAGGTAACTCTGGGCCATACTGTAATGAAAGCTACCGCTAGAAAAATTCGCCGATTGTATAACGGAAAAGTTGTGGCCGGTTTTGCCGGTGCAACTGCTGACGCGTTCACATTGTTTGAAAAATTCGAAGCAAAGCTTTCCGAATATAAAGGAAATTTACGAAAATCAGCAGTAGAATTAGCCAAAGAATGGCGATCAGATAAATTTTTACGTCGTCTGGAAGCAATGATAATTGTTGCAGATGAAGAAACATTATTGGTAATTACCGGAACCGGAGATGTACTTGAGCCGGATGATGGCATCACCGCTATTGGCTCCGGGGGAAATTACGCCCTTTCGGCAGCTCGAGCTCTAAAACTGAATACCAAAATGAATGCTGAAGAGATTGTTGAAAAATCATTGGGAATTGCTTCAGATATCTGCATCTACACAAATAGTAACATAATCATTGAAAAAGTATAGTTGAGGAAAACATGGAAAACTTAACACCGACAAAAATTGTTAATGAATTAGATAAATATATCATCGGGCAACATAATGCCAAAAAAGCTGTGGCAATAGCCCTCAGAAATCGTTGGAGACGCCAACAGACCGGCGGGGAAATGCAGCAAGAAATAATGCCAAATAACATCATCTTAATCGGTCCAACCGGGGTCGGAAAAACAGAAATCTCACGAAGATTATCAAAGCTGGCAAATGCACCATTTATCAAAGTTGAAGCAACCAAGTTCACCGAAGTTGGTTATGTTGGTCGCGATGTGGAATCAATGATTCGAGAGCTAATGAATATAGCCATCAATGATGTTCGGGAAGAACTAATGCAAGAAGTTCAGGATAAGGCTAAAGGAAAAGCTCGCAAAAGAATTTTAGAGATCATCTACCCCACTCCTCCATCAAACCCAAA
>DAOWES010000059.1 GCA_030638385.1 Candidatus Cloacimonadota bacterium
AAAAAGGTCGGCTTAACCGACCTTTTTATATTTTACATAGTATAGTTCAATTTCGCCTATATGCCTTATCTACACCGGCTAACATCAATTCGGTAATTTTGTCTCGATCTTGAGTTCCATCAATATCGATAATATTATACTGCTTACGATATTCTTCTAATACCGGTAAGGTTTTCCGCTCATACTCCTTCACTCTTTTGATAACAAAATCCAAATCTTCATCATAGGAGCGTCCGTCTGAGGTTTTACCTCTGTCATACAAACGTTTCACACAATTTAAAGACGATGTATTTAAATTTACAATTGCGGAGATGGAAGAATGCATTCGCTTCATAAAACTTTCCATAATGTATGTTTGAATAATTGTGCGTGGGAAACCCTTAAATACAAATCCTCGCGCATTTGGATTCACTCTTATTCGATCTTCAATTATTTGAATTACGATTTCATCCGGAACGAGGACACCATTTCTGATATATTCATTTGCTCGCTTTCCAAGTTCAGATTCCTTTTCAATCTCTTCAAGTAAAATCCTGCCAATCGAGATATAAACTAAATTAAAATGTTTGGCTAATCTTTTGCATTGAGTACCTTTACCGGCTCCCGGATAGCCATACACCACAACGTTTAAAAGCGTTTTCTTAATTGATTCTTCCACACGTTCTTCTACTCTGGCAGAAACTCCTTCGATACTTCCAATACCATCAACAGGATAACAAATTCCTTTTTCGTTATAATAAGATGCTACCGGAGTAGTTTTCTTATCATACTCTTCCAATCGCACTCTGATAACTTCAACCGTATCATCAACACGATTTTGCTTGGAAGCTCTATCCAATAGCCTTTGCCTTAGTACTTCGTTTGGTGCTTCCAACTTAATCATACAGGTGAGCTTTGTATGCATTTTTTGCAAAAGTCCATCTAGAATATATGCTTGAACGTATGTTCTGGGAAAGCCATCAAATAAAAATCCATTACAATCTTTATTTGTCTTTATCACATCTTTAATTAATTTTACAATATATTCATCATCGACCAAACCACCTGCATCAATGATGTCTTTTACTTTACTGCCAATTTCGGTTTGCTCGGAAATTTCTTTGCGCAACATATCTCCTGTGGAAATATAAATTAAGCCATATTTTTCCAACAGATATTTTGATTGCGTTCCCTTTCCTACACCAGGAGGTCCAAACAAGGCGATATTTATCATAACAAACTCCTATATTTTATTTATTCAATTTGTTAAATATGCATATCTTGTAAATTTCTTTTTCCAATATTTACTTTAAATCTTAATCTTTAACAAATTTATTGTAAAAATGAATTCATTTACATTAGAAGTAAATGTTTTGATATCCTCAACTTGGCGACTAAATATGCTTAACATAATGTCATATATATTTCTGCACTTTAATCTTCTTACTTCTTTCAGCTCATCGAAACATAAAATATTCCATGTAAAAAAAAAGAGCAGATGATTGCTCACCTGCTCTTTGATATTTATTAACTTAAACTAGAATCTTCTGTGTAAACCAAAGAAATAAGAAATCTCATCATGAGTACCCAAAGTCGATTCAGAATACATAAAGTGATTATGAAGCTTTACACTTGTAGAAAGTGACCATTTCTCATAGTTCCAGAAAAAGCCATTAAACATCTGGAATTCATCTGCAGTATTTGGTGCTCCCATATCTTCTGCATATGAATTTGCAAAACCAAAATCTGACCAACCCTGATATGAGACATTAAAATCATCATTGAACTTATAAAGAGTTGTAAACCAGTTGATAGCAACAACAAATCCGGCTTTTTTAAAGTCTGTCTTATCTTTATCGCTAGCGTCATCAATGTGCTTTGCTACTGCATAGAAGTTAGCTGAGAAGCTTTCAATGAAAGGAATCTGGAGATCAGTTCCAAGGCCTACCCAATAGCTTTCTCCTCCATTGAATCCTTTATATACTGTAGCAATATAGAGTTCATTTACCGGGCCGAACTTAGGCACAAATTTGTTCAAACTAATTCTTGGTTTTATCTTTGTAAAAAAATTACCTTGATTACCAACAGCATTGTCACCTTGACCTACAAAATGGTTAACATCAAAGAAGTAATATAAATCTAAACAACCGGTACGGCCACCACCTTCCACTTCAAAATAAAGGTCATCATGTGCATCACCCCAACCGTTAGCAATATTAAGACCTTGATAAAAACTCAACTGTGCCCAAGTAAAGTCTGCGAACATTGAAGTCGCAATCAATAAACTAAATAAAATAATTAGTAACTTTTTCATTTTCTTCTCCCAATTTTTGTTTTTTGTAAAATTCTACATCTCAAAAATAAACAACCATTGTTACGAAATTAATCTCACCACAATTCCTAAAGTTACTTTAGTGAAATTATTATTTTATTAGAACCAAGTCAAAGAGAAGGTTTTTCTTCATTTTATGTCAATTTAAAAAATTTAAGTATATTTGATAACATTATGAAAATCAGGTAGTTACATAATGAATTCAATAAAGTATCAAGTTCCCCAATACTGTTCTATCATACTAGAAATGGTTAAGTTAGCGGTAATATGCCTTATCTAAAAAATATTATAAATCTCGAATTATGGGAATAAAAATAATATCGAATTTATCATTCAGAAAATTATTTTCATAATCAGCTACCATCAATTCCAATTTATAAGATGACCAATTTTTTAAGTTTTTTCGAGGTTGAAATATAAAAATATCTGAATCACCGGCTAATATATCAACCGTAACTTGCTTTCCGGATTCCACTTCGATCAGTTTCACTTCAACATTTTCAGTTAGAATTATTTCCGAAAATCTCACTTCAATCTTCGGATCTAATCTATTTATAGTAGAGCCATTTCTTGGATTTGTAGAAATTACGGCAGGAGGAATAGTATCTTGAATGGTTTTACCGGTAAATATCAATTTACTTTTACTTACTTGGTTATCTTTAAAATCAATAAGATTATTAATAACAATTTTATAGCTGAATGTATCCATTTTAGTTGTAACTACTAAAAGTTTTTTATCATCTAGCGATGTAGCAATAATATCCAGTTTAATATCAGTGGAATCTTGCATAATCTCAAGATCTTGCGGCTTGATTATCTTTTCTGAAAAATTTAACTCCAATTGGGTGGAATTCTTTACTTTCGCACTTACAATTTTTGGTTTAACAGTATCCTGATAGGCCAACTCTAAAGCATAGTTTCTATCCGGTGCATAGCTGATATATTGATTTGCAAATGGTTCTTTTTCCGCATCATACACATTATTATTGTTTTTATCGATAAATGCTCTGATAACATAATCTGCCGGATTAAGATCTTCTATCCTGTAAAAATACGCTTTTGTAGTTTGTTTAAAAATAAAAGTAGTATCGGCGGAAAAGAGATTAATAATAACATTTTTCCCATAATCCGTTTTATCTTCATATTCAATAGCTCCGGAAATAGTATAATTGTTAGCAGTGCCACTCTTAAATACAAATTTATAATCTTTATCTAATTTGTTATTATGCTCGCCCGTAATATTCGTATTGGCATAAAGATAATAATTCGTACTATCCTGCAAATCTTCATTAATTTTAATAATTAAATTATTCCCATCCCAAATAAATTTCTTTTTTAGAATAGGGGGATAAATACTTATTCCGGTTAAGATAGAA
>DAOWES010000172.1 GCA_030638385.1 Candidatus Cloacimonadota bacterium
AATGATTGATGAATTTATCGATGATGCTCTAATAAATGGTTTGGATAATATCAGAATTGTACATGGAAAAGGAACAGGTGCTTTACGCCGAAAAGTAAGGCAATATTTACGAAAAAATAATAAAGTTAGCAGTTTTCATGTACCGGCTCCCGAAGCTGGTGGTGATGGTGTAACTGTAGTCGTATTAAATAAATAACCAAGGATATTATGGATAGTGCACAAATAGATCAAATACGAGAACGTAATAATATTATCGATGTGATCGGTAGTTATTTTCCGCTAAAGAAAATGGGTAGTAACTATAAAGCCAGATGCCCGTTTCATGATGAGAAAACAGCGTCATTTGTGGTTTCGGAAAAAAAACAGATCTATAAATGTTTTGGTTGTGGTGCTGCCGGAAATGTGATCTCTTTTGTTATGGAATATGAAAAAATTTCTTTTATCGAAGCGATGAAGAAGTTGGCATTAAGAGTTGGAATTGATGTAGCAGTTTCCAGTTCTGTTCAGAAAAAAGAGAATAGCAAGCGTGATTTAATCTACAAAGTGTATGAGCTTGCAACGCATCATTTCAAAGATAATTTGGTAAGGTATGGCTCTGAAGCAAAAAATTATCTCGGCGCTAGATTAATTTCTGAAGAAACAATAAAGAAATTTGAGATTGGCTATGCTATGGATAGTTTCGGTGGCTTTAAGAATTATCTTATGAAGAATGCTATAACCGAAGATATTTTTGAGCACACCGGTTTATTTGGGCAAGGACAAAATGGGAGTTATGATCTATTTAGAAATAGGCTCATGTTTCCCATTCATGACGTTCATGGTAAAGTGGTTGCTTTTGGTGGAAGAGTTCTTAGTAAAGATCAGGGTGGTGGAAAATATGTAAATTCTCCTACAACCCAGATCTATATTAAAGGTAATGAACTTTATGGACTTTTCAATACTCGGCATGCGATAGGTAGAAAAGATTTTTCTATTATTTGTGAAGGTTATACTGATTTTATCAGGTTGTATGAATATGGATTTGATAATTCCGTAGCATCTTTGGGAACTTCACTCACGGAAAAGCAAGTGAGATTGTTAGGTAGATACTCGAATAATTTTTATCTTTTATATGATGGTGATAAAGCCGGAATAAAAGCAGCTGTAAGAGCAGCCGCAAATATTATGAAAGAAGGATTTACTGTAAAAATCATCTCTTTACCGATTGATGAAGACCCGGATAGCTTCTTGATAAAAAATGGTGAGGATAAATTGCAGGAATTGATTGACGATGCAAAGTCTCTACCCATTTTTATGTATCATGAAAATATCTTGGGCTTAGATGATCGTGCCAAGTTGACGAAACTTATCGAAGTTTTGAATGATGTTGAAGATCAAATTGCTCGCGAATTCTTTGTAAAAGAGATAAGTGATGCTTTTAACGTTTCTCAACAGGCGATTTTTTCAAAGTTGCAAAAGAGAACGTTTGAGCGTGGAAATAGAATTTTAAACAAGGTTGAATTAAGAAAGTTTTCTGAAGAACGAGATCTTCTGAAATTAATTTTACACGAGGAGAGTAATAAAAAATTTGCGCAAGTTGTTAATTCGACTTATTTTTTATCTGATATTTATAAAGAAATATTTTTGTTGATTGATAAAAACTCGAATAAATTGAGTGATATTGCCGCATTGTTAGATCTTACCGAAAATAAAATTGTTAAGAAGATTATTGCAGAATTAATAATGGAAGAACCGCCATCTGCACCAATTGAACGGATAATCAAAGATTTGGAAGTACGTAAGTATGTTCGGGAGCTGGAAGATGTTGTGAAAAAACTTCATCAAGTAGCTGATCCCGGTTTGATAAATAGAAAAATAGAATTAAAAAGAAAAATAGCCGCGCTCAGCGGGAAAGTGGTTACAAAAACCTTATTTAGAGGAGTGTAGATGCTGAGTTATAATGAATGTATCAAGAAGTTAGTAGCACTTGCTAAAAAGAACGAAGATGTTCTTACTTACAAGCAGATTAATGATATTTTGCCAAATAATCCATTATTTTTGGATAAAGTGGAAGATATTATCACAGACCTTGGTGAAGAAGGAATCGAATTAATTGATGAAACTCAACGCCGAGTTACCAAGAGAAAAGTTAGTGTTAAGAAGAAAAAAGTTACTAAGAAATTTACTAATCGCCGATATTATGATGATCCGGTTAGGATGTATTTAGGAGAGATGGGCCGAGTTCCACTTCTGGATAGAGAAGGTGAAGTAAGAATTGCCAAGAAGATAGAAAGTGGCCAAAGATATATCAATAAATATATCTTTATGTCCGGTAGTACGCTTCGAGAAATGGAAAATTTCCTTCATCGTTTCAATGAAAAACGTGTGAAGATTGATCAAATTTTTAAGATTGAATATGGCACTTGGATGGATAAGGCGCAAGAAGCTAGATTGATCAACGAATTTGAGCAAGTAATAGATGAAGCGAAAGTGATTTTTGATGAAATTGGTGAGATTATTGACGATAGTGAAATTGATGATATCGGGCAACTTGCAGAGCAAGAGATTGTGGATAAGAAGCGTCAAAAGATTATAGAAATCTTCGGGCGAATGGCTTATAATGAAAAACTCTTGAAGCGTATGGTTTACCGTATTCGAAGTTTGGTTGATAGAATTAATGATAGTCAGAGAATTATTCAGCAATTATCTAAAATTAGAAAATACTCAGTTGATGAGATTTGTACTTTTGGTCGTAAAGCAAATAAATCTGAAGAGGAATATGATGAAGTTAAAGAGCAGACCGGAATTGAGCCGGATGTCTTTATCGAAACTCTTCGTAAGATAAAAAATGCTCGCCGTAAGATTCGCCGTGTAGAATTGGAAACTCGAATGACTGCTAATGAATTGATAGATTTTTTAGCAGAAGTAGAACGTGGTGAAAAAATAAAAGAACGTTCTAAAAATGAGATGATCGAAGCAAATGTGAGATTGGTGGTGAGTATTGCCAAAAAGTATAACAATCGTGGTCTCGATTTCTTAGATTTAATCCAAGAAGGTAATACCGGTTTGATGCGAGCTGTGGAAAAATACGATTATCGTAAAGGCTTTAAATTTAGTACATACGCCACATGGTGGATTCGCCAGGCTATCACCAGAGCAATTGCCGATCAGGCACGTACTATTCGTATTCCTGTTCACATGATCGAATCTATTAACAAGGTGAAACGAGTTAGCCGTAAGTTATTACAGAAATTTGGACGTAATCCATTCCCGATAGAAATTGCTACAGAAATGGATATGCCGGTTGAAAAAGTTAAGAGTATTCTTTCTATTACGATGGAGCCGGTTTCATTGGATAAACCAATTGGTAATGAAGATGAAGATAGTTTATTGGGAGATTTTATTGAAGATAAAGCAACCATTTCTCCGGAACGAATGGCTGAACGTAATCTTCTAAAAAAACAGGTTAATGAAATTTTAGCAACTCTTACGCCACGTGAAGAGCGTGTAATTCGACTTCGTTTTGGAATTGATGATGGTTATCATAGAACCTTGGAAGAAGTGGGAAATATCTTCTCTGTTACTCGTGAGAGAATTCGTCAGATTGAAGATAAGGCGCTTACCAAGTTACGTCACCCAACTAGAAGCCAAATTCTGATGAAATTTATCGATAACTTTAACGTCAAAGAGTAGTTATAATAGCAAAAAATAAATTAATTGAGCCTTCTAGTATTAGAAGGCTCAATATTGTAAGATAATCATCAAATTGTCTTAGATAAAAATCTTGACATATAATCCGTTAAATTTGTTTTTACAAACTGAAAACAATAATGATTTTTGGGCCTATAGCTCAGTTGGTAGAGCTTCCGGCTCATAACCGGACGGTCAGAGGTTCGACTCCTCTTGGGCCCACCATATATAGCCATTCTGCATTCGCAGGATGGCTTTTTTATTACAGAGTGAAAATGGTTAGATGATTTGGGAAAATGTCAGAGCCAGCCATAGGCAGGAAGAAGAGCACGGGCTGGTAAAGCTGCGCCTCAGAAGAGGCTTGTGAGCCTATGGCTCATTCGACTCCTCTTGGGCCCACCATATACAGCCATTCTGCACTCGCAGGATGGCTTTTTTTATTTCAGAGGGGAAATATGATTACAGTATATGTCTTATCCGGAAAGAAGCGTTATGTGGGAATTACAAATAATATAGCTCGGAGAATTGCTGAGCATAAACGAAAGTCATCAAAAGGAAGCCAAGTAATTGGCGAGTTTAAATTGTTATATACAGAAGAATTTTCCAACTATAAAAAAGCCCGTGAGCGGGAAAAATATTTGAAAAGTGGAAATGGGCGAAAATGGTTAGATGATTTGGGGAAATGTCAGAGCCAGCCATAGGCAAGAAGAAGAGCAAGGGCTGGTAAAGCTGCGCCTCAAAAGTCTCCTCTTATTATTTTTATATTTATGAGAGCGATCATATTTGAGGTTTAAATTTCTATCAACTTAAACTTCCGATTTTGTACCATTTTTGAATTCCGCTAACGTTTGGCAACTGCGGAACCTGAAAACTTAAATAAAAAGCAAACCAAAGTCAACCGCAGGTGCTTTTTTTATGTGATGGATGGCGACCCATAAGGCCAGAGTTGACATGAATCTCGGCGCCTTAATTCCCATACTCATCAGTAATAATCAGTTATAAATTCACAACAAGTAAACACATTAATGCAAAAAGCAATAACTACTATCAATCATTTTGCCTTTCCAGTTTCACAATTATGGGTGATAAAAAAAATACTACAATTAATGAAATTACTAATCCAATTATTGAAATCAAAGAGAAATTAGAGCTACGAGCCCAGCCCCACATAGAGAAACCAAGTACAAAATTTAAATACATGTTATAATTATAACTTTTTTTTGTTACTTTTGAAGTAATTCCACATTTTGAGCAATCAAACTTTGTTTTCTTTGTAAAAAATACTTGTCTCCATACTGAAAAGGCATTACTACAATTTGGACAATGAAATATCATTAAACCCTCCTTTACAATTCATAAAAATCACTTTCAAGCCTCAATAAGATATTTGACAACAGTGCCAGTAAATTAGGTCCCAGGATCGTTCCCAGAGCATTATCTAATTTACTTCTTTTTATGGGATTTTTTATACAGTTTCCATGTTACAACGCAATCAAAATAAGATTTCCCTATTATAACCACTAAGGCGATAAGGAAAAAAAGAATCTCTCTCCACATAAAATTATAATCAATTAGCTTAAACAGCCTAAGCATGCTGTATGGGACTACAATAAAAAACCACGAACGCAATCCGAGTAAGATTGCTCGCTTTTTTACTTTAACTATAGACTCCATTTCAATAATCTTTTTCATTTTTTTTCCCTCTACTTCATTAAAATCATTTTCTTTGTTTACGACAAATTTTAGTTAGCTAAACCAGCTTTTAACCCCACATTTTAACTGAACCAAAATTACTTTCCGAATTGAAATAAATTCCGTCAACCGAAATCAAAATACTATTTCTCTTATTTTCATGTATATTGAATTTTATGTTTCGCATTAAATCGAATTGTTCCCAAAACTTCGCATTCAACGGTTCAGGCTGGCGGATATTATTTCCACCTTTTTATCTAATTCGTACAATTGCTGAAATTCGTGGTTAATCACTTTCAATCCTCAATAAGATATTTGACAACATCGCCTGTAAATATTCTCTTAGACCAACTTAATTTTATACAGGAGGAACGATGTTAAACACTATTTTAGTCGTAGCTGCAGAGCCTACGCAGATAAACTTTTTTTCGATGGCAACAAAGGGTGGATTCCTGATGCTGGTACTACTTCTCATCTCAATTATTGCGGTAGCCATTATTGTGGATAGAATTCTCACTATAAAACGTTCAAAAGTTGATGATGAAAATTTTGTGCGAACAATTAATGATTTTTTGAAAAGTGGTGAAATTAAGAAAGCAGTAGCTGCTAGCAAAGTTCAAGAGAATTGTCTCATTGCAAATGTGATTAATAAAGCGTTGGAACATTTTAATGGGAATATTGCGGAAGTAAAAGAAGTTATCGAATCTGCCGTGAAACAAGAAGTTCATTTCCTGGAAAAATATCTTGGATCTTTGGCAACATTTGCTGCGACAGCACCGTTAATTGGATTTTTGGGAACAGTAACCGGCATGGTGAAGGTGTTTATGAAAATTGGAGAAACGGGCGGTGGTGTTGATATCAACTTGTTGGCAGGTGGGATTTGGGAAGCTCTAATCACAACTATTGGTGGGCTTTCAGTAGGTATTATCACAATTCTTTTCTATAATTTTTTAGTTGGAAAAATTGAGGTTTTGGCGCAAGATTTGGAAAATGACACAAATGAATTTTTGTTTGCGCTGCGGAGAATGAAAAATGAAAGTTAAAGTTGGGAAGAAGCGAATTGCCTCAGCTGCGTTAATTTCATTTACTGATGTTATTTTTCTTCTGTTACTCTTTTTGCTTATTTCATCCAGTTTTATAACTCATTCCGGCATCAAAGTAAATTTACCGGGCTCAACTTCACAAGAAAATGAATTTAACAAAAACATCAGCCTCACTCTTACAAAAGATGATGAAATTTTTATAAATGATGTTAAAATTAGTTGGGATGAGATATCTTCAGAGTTGAATAAACGCTTAATCGATGATCCCGAACAAGTTGTTATGGTACGTGCAGATGAAAATGTCGTTCTGAAAAAAATTGTAAAATTATTAGATTTAGCAAGAAGGTCAGGTTCAAATAGATTTTTCATCGCAACCGATATAAGGAATAATTTGGTTGATGAATAATCGCAATAAACAAGTTGGAATAATCACTTCAGTTGTTTTGCACGCCATAATTGTCATTGTTTTTTTATTACTGAAATACGAGTTGATTCCGGAAAACATCAAACCGATTGAGATTATGCAATTTGGCTATCAGGAAGTTGCCAATAATTCTCAAAAGATTTCGCCAATTATCCCACCTTCTAAACAAAATAACAATTTTAAAACAGGTAAAAAAAGCAATTCGATTCCCCAAAAAGTAAAATTACCCGAAGCTCTTTCAAATAATGAAGAAGAAATATTTGTGCCACAGAGTACCGAAACAGCCTTGAATAATTTGGATATGAACGACGATATTGGTAATAGCTTTGAGCAGGTAAAGAGTAATTTGTCCAAACTTATTCCTTCTAAAAATGAAACTTTTATGGAAGACATAGTGGTTCCTTCTTCGGAAGATTATTTAAATTCCTTAACCAAAAGATTGGCGGAAGGAAACGGAGTTGAAGCTCCCTATATTTTGGAAGGGGATATTTCTAGGCGTACAGTATTGAATAAAGTTCTTCCCACCTATCCCGCAGGTGTTCAGAAAAGTGTAAGTGTGAAGATTCGATTGGAAGTGAATCCGGATGGAAGTGTGGGGAATATGATAATAACTAAAAAGGCAGGTTCACCTTTTGATAATAGTGCTTTATCAGCGTTAAAACAATGGAAATTTAATGCAATAGGCAGAGATGTGAAGCAAGCTGGAACGATAACATTTATGTATGAATTAAGATAGGGTTTATGATGAATAGAATATTGGAAATTAATGATATAACCGAAGCGAAAGTAGAATTAAAAAAAATAAAAGTATCTTTACAAGGTGTGGAAATGATGGCACCCAAAGCGTTGGGGATAGCTGTGAAATTGACCGATGTGAAAATAGGTGCCGCAAATATTCTCAAGCAGGAGATGTTAAGTATTGGTGGTGATGCCGCAGTAGCCAGAGGTGTGGTGAATGGAACTGAAGAAATTAGTGATGTGATTTTATTGGGTAATGTAGATAAATTGAAAAAACTGATAAAAAAACTGGGTCATCAAACGATTTTTGGATTACCCAAGATTAAAGCGGATGTGGAATTTATGGTGAACCATTTATTGAAAAGAGAGGTTCCGATTTTAAATTGTAATGGCAAAGAATTGCTCTTAGATTCTACCAAAATTATGGGAATTTTAAATGTTACGCCGGATAGTTTTTCCGATGGTGATAAATTTTTAAATGAATCTCAAGCTCTTGCGCAAGCGCTGGAGATGATAGCTGATGGGGCCGATATTATCGATGTTGGCGGAGAATCAACTCGTCCCGGAGCTGAAGTAGTAGATGGCAAAACAGAAATTGCACGAGTAGTAGCGGTGATAAAAAAAATCAGGGAACAAAGCGATGCAATTATCTCTATCGATACCAGTAAAGCAGTTGTCGCAGAAGCAGCCATCGAAGCCGGAGCAAATATCATAAATGATATCTCGGCACTTTCTTCTGATAAAGATATGATTAAGGTTTTAAAGAAATATCCAAATGTTCCCATCATCTTGATGCATATGCAGGGCACTCCCCAAACCATGCAAAATAATCCGCAGTATGATGATGTGATTGAAAATGTGATGA
>DAOWES010000144.1 GCA_030638385.1 Candidatus Cloacimonadota bacterium
AGGGACTTGAACCCCCGACCACCTGCTTGTAAGGCAGGCGCTCTCCCAACTGAGCTACACGCCCCATTTTTGAAAAGGGGGGTATCTGAAAGTACTGAGAAGATGGTGAGCGCGGAGGGACTTGAACCCCCGACCACCTGCTTGTAAGGCAGGCGCTCTCCCAACTGAGCTACACGCCCAAATTCTAATAACACTTCTATGAAAAAAAAATGGTCGGGATGAGAGGATTCGAACCTCCGATCTCCGCATCCCAAATGCGGCGCCCTGAGCCGAACTAGGCTACATCCCGATTACTTCGCCAATAAATAGGGTGAAGGTTATGTGGTCAAGAAAAAAAATACACTCCAGGACAAGAAATTCCATAACTTGCCGAAAGTGTGCAGATTAGCTCTGATAACTTTTTTTGCAGGAATTCTGATTATTCATTAAAACAAGAAAACCCCACTATAATAGCGGGGTTTTTATCATTTAAATTTCTATTAAATTTCTAGAATGTTGTGCCAAATTGGAAGTGTGGTTCCCAATTATGACTAATGAAATTGTAAGCATAATCAAAACCAATTAAGCCAAATGGACTTTGAATTCTTACACCAATTCCGGCTCCGGATTTTAATTTCCAGAAATTGAACTCTTCCATTTTATTAAAAGCATCACCGGCATCAAAGAATAATAATCCCACGATTTGATCTCCTGCAAGAGGAGCCGCATATTCGGACGAGAAGATTATTGAACGATATCCACCTTTATTATTACCAAATGAATCAACCGGCCCGATAGATCGGTCTGCATAGCCACGGATTGCGTCGTTGCCAACTCCTCCAAGATAGAATTTTTCATCCGGTGGGACTGTTGAATTATTATAGCTCTCCACATAACCAAATCTCCACTTGGTTCTAAGCACCAATTTCCAGATTGTTTTTGTATACCAGCTAAGTTGAGTAATTTGTTTGAAGTAACTGAAATCACCTAGTAATGGACCACCGGCAAGTTCATTAAAGATAGTGAAATTTGAACCGGTTGTGGGGAAGAATACATTATCTCTATTGTCTCGAGTAATTGTTGCAGATAATGAGCTAGTGTTTTGCCAACCGGACTTATCATAATCTCTCAGGGTTTGGGTTACAGCTTCTTCGTTGCCGCTGATTATTCTATATCTTTTGGCGTAGAAAGAGTAGCCTAGAATAATTTTACTGTAATTAAGGAAGTTTAGGGGGCGTCCTAAACGAAGTGACGCTCCATTTGTGTATAGCTTGTAGGTTGTTAGTTCACGCATTGTATGGTATAAATCTATACCGGTGAGGGTATTTGAATCTAAGAAATATGGATTTGTGAAACTGAAGGTGAAGTTGTTTGTACTTCCTCCAAATTCCCATTTCACGCTTGATTGCCATGAGTTTCCAAGTAAGTTATTATGAGAAACGGAAAGTTGTCCTACTATTCCATCTTGGCTATTAACGGAAATACCGCCATTAGCACTTCCGGAAATTTTGTCGTTAACTGTTATCGTAAGATCAATATCGCCTTTTTTGTTAATTGGTTTATAATCAGGATAGAGGTCGGCTTCAAAAAATCCCATATTGTAAATATTACTGAGTGAGCGTTGTACTTTTGATTGTTGGAAATAATCTCCCGGGGCAATGGCAAGCTGCTTTCTTATTACCTTTTCTTTGGTTTTTCTATTTCCTCTAATATGAACTTTTCTGATTTTTGCACGAGTATTCTCGTTTATTGATAATGTGATATTGATCTTATTTTCATCTTTTTTTAGTTTATGATCAAATCCGGCATAGATATAGCCTTCCTCATGATACATCGAAGCAACAGCATTTAGTTGTTGGTTAAATTTTTGAAGATTAAAGATATCATCCTGCTTGAATTTGAATTGAGCTTGAATAAGTTCATCTGTGAATCTGGTGTTGCCTTCTAGGATGACTTGGCCAAATAGATATTCTTCTCCTTCATATAGATAAATGTCGATATAGAAATTTCCATTAATCAATTTTACATCGGTAGATATAATTCTAGTATCAATGTAACCTTTTTTATTGTAATATGAAATAATTTTTTGTTTATCTTCTTCAAACACATCTTCTTCAAATTTTCCCGAACGGAATAAACTGTTTCTCTTAGTTTTCATTTTTCTGAAGAGTTGTTTGGAACTTGTGTCTTTATTGCCGTGAATTGTTATTTTTTTGATTGTTACTTTGTCGCCTTCATCAATCTCAATAGTAACTTGTGTTTCATTATTATCCAATTCAGTGGCTTGGTAGTTAATGCCAACAGTGTGATAGCCATTTTCTTTGTATTTTTCTATGATTTGTTTCGTGGTTTCTGTTTGTAAAAATGGAGACCAGTAGCTGCCTTCTTTTAAAACCATGATTTCTTTGATTTTTTTGTCCTTCAGTTTGTCGTTTCCTTTGATTTTCAAACTTTTTACAATAGGAAACTCTACTACCGAAATATTAATAATTACACCTTGCTCACGCTCAGATGTTGTGATGTCTATATCTTTGAATACACCAAGTTGATATAGATTCTTAATAGTTTTGGAAACTTTGTCTGTGGATAGATTGCTACCAATTTCCAATATGTTTAACGATTTTATCAGTTCTGTGTCGATATTCCTGTTACCCTCAATATTGACTTCCAATATTAAGTTGTTTTGAGCGAAAGCAAAACTAATAGTTAGTATCAGCAAGAATGCCAGTAAGTATTTATTCATTAAATTCCTCCGAAGTTATGATAATTTTATTCTGCACCACGAAATAAATTTTCCAATTCGACGTAAAGTTTTTTCATAAAAATCAAAATAGATAATATTTCTTTTTAATAAGAAATATAACGATGTGAGTGAAAAATGTTACATAGTTTTAATGGGGATTTGGGAATATAAAAGGACTTATAGTTAAATGAAATTAATATTGTTCACTACTTCTTGTTCCCAAGCAAAGGCCTGGGAACAAGAAAGATAAGGTTAAAAAACGAGTTAAGTAAAGGACGAAGTCAAAAATTAAAACGGGCAGAAAACCAAATTAATTAATTTAATAGTTTCGCTAATAGTTCTGCGTCATTTAGGGCGATCTGTTTTTTATCAATAAACATTAATACCTGCTTTTCGAGTTTTAATAATTGATAAAACTTTTCCGTTTCTGCTAAAAAATAATTAGCATTTTTTATGTTTTTCGTGTTAAACTTATACTTTTTGTATTTGATGATTCCGCTTTCATTGAAACTTTTTAAATATTCAAAACATTTACTTTGCAAATTTTGGCAAAACTCATCTTGCAAAATTATTGGGAAATTTCCGGGAAAGATGTGGCTCCAATCAAAACGTAAAAAATCTTTAATCAGTTTGTTCTCAGCTGGAAAATATTCGTTCATAAAATCCATTAAGGTGGCAGCATTTTTCCACCAATTCTTGATAGAACTGTCTACTTGTTGTGATTGACAATATTTTGCGAAGTTAGAATAAAAAGCAAAAGGCGAGCCAAATAGCTGATTACACAGCCTTAATGTGTTTGTAAACTTCTCGGAATTTACATATTTATCAATTAATTTTTCGATCTCTTTTAATTGTAAAATTTCTTCAAAGGATAACCAGTTATTTGCTAAAATTTCATAAGGTTGATTATCACTGTACACTAAGCCAAATTCATCGGCTTGCGAATGCATTTGCGTACCGGGAAGAACTTTTAAAAATCCCAATTGAAAATGTTCTGCTCCTAATGAATGGATATCATCAAAAGATTTTGCCAAACTTTCTAAGTTTTCAAATGGGAGGCCAACTATCAGGTCAGTATGGACGTGAAATTTATTTAGTGCAATCAAGCGTAAAATATTCTTTCTCGATTTTTGCCAATTATCTTTGCGGTTTATGGCGGCGATGGTGGATTGATTGGTAGATTGAATTCCTATCTCAAATTGGAACAGATCTTTTGGAGCTTTTGAAAGTATTTCAAAATCATCTTCAGATAACAGCTCAGGGTGAATTTCACAATGAAATTTGGTGGTCGGTGCTTTGGAGATTAGATATTTCCAAATTGCTTGGTAGTGATTTACTTTGGCATTAAAAGTTCTATCCACGAATTTGATTATCTTAGGTTTTTGAGCAATTAGGAAGTCCAATTCTTCCAATACCTGTTTTACGGGTTTGAATTCTAATTTCTGATCTGAACGAGAAGATAAACAGTAACTGCATTTAAAAGGGCATCCGCGGCTACTTTCATAATAGATATATTTTCCTATTATATCCGGAAAATCAGCAGCGATATAGGGGAACTTTACATCGGCAAATGGTTTTCTCGGTTGAGAGATAATCTTTTCAGCTTCTTGGTTTTTCAAAAAATACTCAAATCCGCTCTCGCCATTTCCACAAATAATATTATCAATCTGACTAAATTCATTTAACCATTTGTGTGGATTGTAGCTAACTTCGGGGCCACCCAATACTAGCTTTAGTTCCGGTAAGATCTTTTTGATATCTAGAATGATCTTTTTAACAAGTTCAGAATTCCAAATATATACCGAAATTGCTAATATATCAGGCATATCCTGCCAGATTATTTCGAGAATTTCTGAAATCGATTGGTTAATGGTAACCTCCCGCAGAGTAGTTTCTACGGGAAGGTGCTTGATATTATTTCTAATATATCTAATTGCCAAATTACTATGCGTGTATCTGGCATTAATTCCAAGTAATAAAACCTTTTGCATCTATTTTGAAAATAACTCTTTTGCTCGCACTAAATCTTCCGGAAAGTCGATCTCAATACAAGATATATCATCAGTAGAAACAGCTTTTAAAATTTCCTCTTTGGCAAGTAGGTCGACTGCGTATTCAAAGTAATTATTTTACTGATTATTATCTGTACCATATTGCAAAAATTTTGCAAATTGTGGTAAAATATCTTTATTGAACTTGCCAATGCCAATAAATTCTCCTGCGCATTTGGGGATTTCAAGTTGTTTTGAAATTTCTAAAATTCTCATCTCATCGTCGATGATCATTTTTACTTCTTCTTCACAACAAGATTTGGTTTCTAAAAGTAGCTCTGAATATTTTGAGGGCTTAATGATTTTTTCTAATAGATGACTTCTAAATAAAACATCTGCATTAAAATAGATGAAATCATCATCAAAATGCTCTCGGGTAAGCCAAAGAGAATATAATGTGTTTGTTTTATCATAAATTGGATTTTCTATAAAAGTTACATTTTCTTCTGCTAATACTTCCAGGATATGCTGTTTCATTAATTCGATTTTGTAACCTAAGACAATTACAAATTTTTCGATTCCAACTTTTTGGCAACTTTCAATTTGATGATGAATAATAGATTTTTCGCCAACTTCAATCATGCTCTTGGGGGTGCCATTCGAAACATTAGCTAATCTTTTGCCCATTCCGGCTGCTAAAATTATTGCTTTCATTTTACTTCCTTTTTATATCATAAATTTGGTTATTTCTCTAAAATATGAGTAAAATCGGTCAATGACTTTATTTGGAATTGATTAAGATTGAGTAAGAAATTGAGTCGAGATATCTTATTTCATCTTAAACTTGTCCACCTCTTTTTGGCGGAAAGACGAGGACGCTTTCTGGACTGATGAAATGAAGTCCTTTGTCATCCAGAGCCGTTGAATGCGTAGTTTTTACTAAAACAGCATTGGAGACGAAAAATCAGGATAGGCTCTGTCGAAAGATCGTGCAATATAAGAAGTTAAAGAATTTTCCCCCGATAAATCGGGGATCAAGATGACAGTATTTAGGCTTTTCAGGGGGTGGCAGGGTAGTGATGCCTAGCCTCAATTCCCCTCATCCGACTGTCCTTCTTCCTGCAGATATCGTTCTTGTCGAAATCGTTTTTCTGCGAAAAGCCGATTCGTAGCTGAATCTTAGAAGGAACATAAGAACAGCAGGAAGAATAAAAGAGACAAAAGATATTTTGAAAATGTAGTTTCTATTGTTTGTTTGTTTGTTTGTTTGTTCCCCTTCTCCTC
This sequence comes from Candidatus Cloacimonadota bacterium, assembly GCA_030638385.1. Classification (GTDB taxonomy): domain Bacteria; phylum Cloacimonadota; class Cloacimonadia; order Cloacimonadales; family TCS61; genus DAOWES01. Next base: position 5,998 of record DAOWES010000144.1, read on the forward strand.
GCAGGAGAAGGGGTTAGGGGATGAGGTTTTTAATTGAATTGAGGCATCCTA
>DAOWES010000186.1 GCA_030638385.1 Candidatus Cloacimonadota bacterium
AAAGAATTATTTTACTGCTGAATTCAATAGTTGTATCACCTCTTTTAATGAATGTTCCCAAGAGTAATTATCCAAAGCATATTTTGCTGCATATTTTCCCTTCGTTTTCTTTGTGTTATTTGCAAGCTCTTGGATTATTGCTTCAGCTAACAACTCGGGCTTTTCCATCTCAACTAATTTGCCAACCTTATCATTAATGAAATCCGGCAATCCGCCTGCATTGGTTGCAACCACCGGAGTGCCACACGCCAAAGCTTCGATAGCAACAAGTCCGAAAGGTTCAATGCGCGATGGCACTACCGAAACATCTGCAAGATTGTAGAGCAAACTTATATCATTCTGGTTTTGATGTCCTAAAAAAAAGATGTTATCTAAATTTTCTTTTTGAGAAATTTCTATCATATTCTGCATCAACTCACCATTCCCGGCTAATATAAATGCTACTTTGGAAATTTTTTTTGTGATACTATGGGCGGCATAAAGCAAAGTATCTATTCCCTTGAATGAAGTAAATTTGCCCACAAAGCTAACTATCTTTTCGGGAGCTGTATTAAGTCCGAATTTTTCTAGTAATTCTTTTCGATTGAAATCTTGAACTCGAAAAATATTTGTATCAAATCCATTGGGAATTAGTTTTAGATTATCTTTTCCAACTTTATAAAGGTCCAGAACATCTTGGTGAACTTGCTTCGAAATGGTGATAATTTTATGGGCATTTTTTGCTCCAATTAAGGCATACCGATGATAGCGTTGATCTTGACGAAATCCAATCAGATCGGTGCCATGGGCAGTGACAATATATGGAATGCCGGTTTTATAGGCAATATAGGGCGTTATCCAGAGGTGTTGAGCATGAATGACATCCGGCTTAAATTTTTTGCAAACATCATTTGTGATTTTAGAAAAAACATCTACGTATTCCTCAATCTCATTTTCACTAAGATCATAAAATGTTTTAAAGCTTCTGGGATGGGTAGTGAAACAAGGAAAATTAAAATCAAGTTCGGCTCCGGGATTTTCAAATTTGTTACAGATGATAGTTCTTCGGGAAAAATTATAATTATTGCTATCAATAACATTATCAAGATCAATTACAAAAACTTCGTGGCCAGAATTAACAAGCTGATTGGCGATGTTCATTGTGTAAATTCCACTTCCGGAACCTTGAAGAGGGAAATGATTAATTAGTAATATTTTCATATTAGGCTCCTTAATTTTCCATTGAATCCGAAACATCGGAACTTTTTTCCTGTGATTTAGTAAATTTTTCAGTTGTTTCGCGTAATCTTTCGCTAAGCTTTTTGGCAATTTCCCATAATAATTTATTTGAAATATGAGGATTTTTTTCCAGTAACTTGAGAGCTTTATCTTTTGGGATTCTCATTAATATCGAATCGGTTTTCGCTTGAATAGATACTATATGAGGATTTTTCAGGAATATTGATGTTTCATTAAAATGATCAGCTTCCGATAATGTAGAAACGATAAATCCGCTAATGTCAGATTTACTTGGCTTGATAATGTTGAGTTCCCCGGAAAGCACAATGTAGATGGAATTATCTATCTCACCAGCTTTAAATACAAAATCATTTGCATTTACTTCAACTATTTTACCGGCCAAAAAAAGTTCACGCAATTCAGCTTTGCTAAATTCTTTAAATATACCAACTTCAGGTAATTCAAATGATTTATCCAAACCAATTTCTTCAAACTTTTTGGCTTTGAGATCTTGTAATTTATCGTGCTTGATTATTTGACCTTTTAAGATAATATTTTTTAAGTTTTCTCCAAAGCTTGAAGTTAAGATAAGTAAATCGCGCCATTTTTTTTGAAATTCTAAGTATTTATCATAGGTGTTATAGTGGGGAATAGCATCATATTTTGCTAAATAGATATTGTTGATTGTCTCTTTACAAGCGTCAATTTCACCTTCGGCCAGATAGTTTAATGCTAAAATAATATTTGTTTTAAATATCTTATCTCCCAGATCAGGCTTCATGAATTCACCGGGATAAGGATTAAAATCTTTGGGATTTATTTCATGTAAATTTAAGTTTTGGTCAGCATCTTGCGTCTCAAATTTAGATTTATCATACAAGAAACGATATATGTCTTCTCGGAAACGTTTCCACACCGGATGCTTTTTGGGAGGGGGTAAGTGCTTGATCGCAAGTTGATTATCTAAATAAAATTTAAAGCCAAAAATCCGAGAATTAATTACATAATCGGTATCTTCACCACGAGTTGTATTCGGGTCAAAAGGAACTATTCGCATTAGGTTTCGATGGATCACCATTGCTCCACCAAAGGCAAAAGGTGTGATTTTAAGTCTGGGAGGCGATCCAATTATTTTGTCAAAAGCTTCTCGCTTCCTACCAAATCGATCCCAATAAGTCATCCAAGGTACGATATTTACTTTATCGTAATATTCATTATCTGAATTCAGATAATATCCGGCAACGCCATCAATAGTATTACCGTAAAATCTTTTCCCAATAAATTCTTTAGCTTTTCTAATAAAATTCGGGTCTTCAAAAACTTCATCATCATCAATAAATA